>JAFWEA010000330.1 GCA_017543005.1 Solobacterium sp.
AGCAGCTGGTTCAATGTCTGTTCACGTTCGTCATGACCGCCGCCGAACCCGGCACCTCTCTGCCGGCCGACAGCGTCGATTTCATCGATAAATATAATGCACGGTGCGGTCTGCTGGGCCTTCTTGAACATGTCACGGACACGGCTTGCGCCGACACCGACGAACATTTCCACAAAGTCCGAACCGGAAATGCTGTAGAACGGGACGTTGGCTTCCCCGGCTACGGCCTTGGCCAGCAGGGTTTTGCCGGTACCCGGATGACCGCTCAGCAGGATGCCCTTCGGGATTCTCGCACCCATCCGCTGGAACTTCTTCGGATACTTCAGGTAATCAATGATTTCGGCCATTTCCTGCTTTTCTTCATCGCAGCCGGCCACATCCTCAAACCTGACCTTGCTCTTGGTTTCCAGCTGAGCCCGGGACTTGCCGAACTCGAAAGCCCGCGCGTTGGCGGAACCTGAACCGTTCATCCGGTTGACCATCCAGATGCCCATCAGCATGATCAGCACAAACGGGATCATCGAGAACAGGGTCTCCATGAACACATTGGACGCTTCCGCATCAACGATGGTCAGCTTGCTGTCTTCCAGCTCTTTCATGATGCCGCTGATTTCCTCATCGCTGGACGGCACGGTGGCTGTGAAGGTAACGGTTTCTTCACCGTTTTCATACATGCCCCGTACGGTGCTGATGTTGTGCCCGATGGAAATCACCGATTCCTTGATGGTTTCCTTCTGCAGTACTTCCTGAAATTCGTTGTAATTCAAGGACTGTGTCGATGACGTACCGTTCATGTTGAACAGCGAGATCAGCGCGACAATCACGATCACATACGGCAGAAAGTTAAGAATTCTGTTTTTCTGCTGCATCTTTGCCTCTCTTTCTTACTGATAGCATTCTTCCTTGAGAACGCCGATATACGGAAGGCCGCGGTACAACTGGTTGAAATCCATGCCGAAGCCGACTACAAATTCATTGGGAACGACGAACCCGGTGTAGTCCGGTTTCATCTCCAGGACCCGGCGGGACGGCTTGTCCAGCAGGGTGACAATCTTCACGGATCTGGCGCCCTTGTTCTTCAGCAGCCTGACCACCGCATCCAATGTCCGGCCGGTATCGACAATGTCTTCCACCAGCAGGATATCGAGATCCTGCACGGAGGTATCAAGGTCCTTCAGGATCTTGATGTCACCGGCGGATTCCGTCCCGGCATAACTGGTCACATCCATGAAATCGTACTGGATATCGAGATCGATATGCTTGATGAGTTCGGCCAGAAACGGCACCGACCCCCGCAGCAGTGCCACCAGCAGCGGCGGTCTTTCCCGGTCACGGTAATCTTCGGTGATGGCCGCCCCGAGTTCCGCACTTCTGGCTTTAATCTCTGCTTCGGTAAAAAGGATCTTTTTGACGTTCTTATGCATTTCTGACAACTCCCTCGCTATTTGTCAATTGTAGCACACAATAATCAGGCTTTATAGAATAATGATCGGTATCACAGCCCAGTCCCGGTACGAGAATAACCGTGCCGCAAGCATTGACCACCACCGGCCAGAGAGCCCGCTGCCAGCGGGGAATATGCCGGTCAATGAAGAAGCGGTGCACGCTCTTGGTACCAAAGCGCAGCCGGATTTTGTCCCCGGCCTGCCAGCTGCGGATGGTCAGCGGAAAGTCGCTGTCCTGCAGGGTGACGGCGTTGACGCCCGGGATGCCCGGCTGGATGGCAAAATGGCCGTACGCCTGCCAGCGCATGGCCGCTTTGTCCGCAAACACCGTTTCATATGACTTATATACAGGCAGACAGCGCAGGAACCCCTGATCCGGCACCAGCTGCCGGTCATTGAGTTCAATCTGGAAATCCTTCTGTTTCAGGATGATCTCATCGATCTGTTCCAGATATTTCGCCGACCACGACGTCCCGGCCCCGCTGTCCTTCAGGAACATCCTAAGCAGGGTCAGCCGGTCGGTCATCTCCAGCCGGCGGTAACGGGCCAGATCGATCCGTTCTTCCCGGATTTCGGTCTTCACCCGGCAGCGTCTTTCCTTCCACTCGGCATTCAGGGCCGCGATCTCCCGCAGCACCATCTGCCGTTCAAACGGCGTCATCGGTTCGACCGCCGTATG
>JAFWEA010000331.1 GCA_017543005.1 Solobacterium sp.
CAACCGCATCAGCTTTGCCTGCAGAAAAATCCGGAATCCCCGGGCACATGCACATCATGTTCATCATTACGGCAAAACTGATCTTCTTCATCATGAGTTAAACTTTCTGTTAAAAATATAAAATCACTTTACATATACAATTGCAAGTAAAGTGTTCTTATTTCTTTTCCTGACCCGGCAGAAACCGGGCAGCATATGCTTTCAGGGCTCCGGCCTCATCAGGCACCTCGTCCCGCATGACCGCATCCAGCAGGGTGTGCAGAACGGTATGGATCTGCCGGTCCTGGAAACCCAGAGCGGATATATCTGTGCCGCGGACGGCAAGCTGCTTCAGGGAGATGCAGTCCCCGTCTGCCCGGATTGCCTGCATGCGGGCCAGCAGGTCTGCCGCGTCGGTGTCCGGATCCAGGGCAGCCCGGAAGGCGGCATACTGCTCGTCACTCGCAGTAAGAGAACTCAGCAGGAAGCGCAGGTCACGGCGGGAAGCGATGGGATCATGCCGGCGGGCAATCAGGTTCAGCACAAGACTCTGATCGTGGCGGGAGTATTTGAGCCGCTGCATGGCCGTGACCGCATCCGGCACTTCCGCCAGCAGGACAGCCAGCCCGCCCAGGGCATCGGCAGGCAGGGCCGCGGTCAGCTTCTGCCAGTCTTCGGCGCTGAGAACCTGCAGTTCCGGCAGGATCACTTCCGTGACATCCCGGAATTCCTGCAGGATCCGGGTGCGCCCCGGACCTTCCAGGAGTCTTCCCAGTTCACTCTGGATCCGCTCGGCAGAGACAAAGGAGAGGTCATGGCGGGCATGATGGACCGCTGCCGCCGTGGCGGGTTCAATGGTAAAGTCCAGCTCAGCCGCGAAGCGCAGGGCCCGCAGGATGCGCAGGGCATCTTCCCGGAAGCGTTCGGCCGGATCATTGACCGTACGGATGATGTGCTCTCTCAGGTCGTCTTCGCCATGATAAAAGTCAATGACCCCCTCCAGCGGATGGAAGCACATGGCATTGATGGTGAAGTCCCGCCGGGCGCAGTCCTCCGCAAGCTCCGAAGTAAATGCGACCGCATCCGGATGGCGGTGATCCCGGTAGTCGGTTTCCGTGCGGTACGTGGTGATTTCCACCGGGAACCCCTCGAACATCACGGTCAGCGTGCCGTGCTTCAGGCCGGTGGCGATGGTCTTATATGCCGCAAATACCTGCAGCATTTCCTCGGGCCGGGCACTGGTGGTGATGTCATAATCATGGATCGGCCGGCCCAGATACATGTCACGCACGGCCCCGCCCACGACAAAAGCCTCATAACCGCTCTCGTTGAGCAGGCTGAGGCATTTCTGTACCGGATAGGGCAGACCGCAGTGATTCATAATCCTATTATAATCGGCATTGCAATCCCTTCGGAGCGACATTAAAATCTTTTTATATGAGCACAGAATCAACAAAAAGCGGGTTGATGACGACCGGCGGGATTTACAGTGCCATTATCCGGTTTGCCGTACCGCTACTGCTGGGCAGTCTGTTCCAGCAGATGTACAGCACGGTGGATTCCATCGTCGTCGGCAACTATGTCGGCCATACTGCCCTGGCGGCGGTCGGTTCGGCCACCCCGGTCATCAATGTCATCATCATGATCTTCCAGGGGCTGGCGGTTGGCGGCGGGGTGGTGATCTCGCAGTCATTCGGGGCCCGCGATATTGACAAGGAACGCAGGGCAGTGCATACCCTGGCCACGGCCGGGCTGCTGGCCGGGGCTTTCCTGACGGTTTTCGGCATCGTCATGAGCCGGCGGATGCTGGTCTGGGTCCATGTGCCGGCCGATGTCATGGACCAGGCCAGGACCTATCTGACGATCTTCTTTGCCGGCGTGATTTCGCTGGTCATGTACAACGTCGGCACCGGGGTGCTGCAGGCAACCGGGGATTCGCGGCATCCGCTCTATTACCTGATGATCACATCCGTGTTCAACATCATCCTGGACATCATCCTGGTGCGGTATATGAACTTCGGGGTCAGCGGGGCAGCCTATGCGACGATCCTCAGTGAATTCATCTCGATGTGCCTGGTCATGCGCGAAATGATGCGGACCACGCGGGAATTCCGTCTGGATCTGCGGGAGCTGGGGATTGATCTGCCGGTGCTGAAGGAAATCATCCGCATCGGGGTGCCTTCGGCCCTGCAGGGTTTCGTGGTGTCCATCTCGAACCTTGTGGTCATGGGCTATATCAACGGCTTCGGCTCGGCGGCCGTGGCCGGCTATACCGCTTCCGGCAAGGTGGACGCGTTTCTGACCATGCCGATCTACAACCTCGGCATGACGATGGCGACCTTCTGCGGCCAGAATCTCGGGGCCAGGCGGATTGACCGGGTCAAAGCCGGGGTGCGGGCCGGGCTGGTGCTGTCCTGTTCCATTGTCATTGTAGTCGGGATCTTTGAATACATGAATGCCGGGACGCTGATCAGCCTGTTTACCGATGAGGCGGAAGTGATCCGGGCCGGATCGATCATCCTGCG
>JAFWEA010000032.1 GCA_017543005.1 Solobacterium sp.
AACTGATAACGATAGGACGCAATCACACCCGGAATAATCAGCACGAAAAACCACAGGATGGTGATCAGGGTCCGCCGCAGCATCGTCCGCACGGTTCTTTCATATTTCTCTGTCGTGAAGACATCCTGCAGGTTGCTGCCCTCCGTATTGTCCAGCCGGTGCAGAAACCAGCTGCGGCAGCCCGCTTCCAGCGGCCTCATCACAAAGATTCTTACCACCAGGAGAAGGCCGGCAAACGAAGCCGCTTTCGGCAGAATCTGCTGCATGTAATGCCAGGAAGCAGAGCCGTCAAATGTATACGTTATCTGGGCGCCGCCGCTGCCGGCTGTCATTCCGCCGGTCACCACCATCAGAACCAGCGCTGTCGCCACCGCCGGCCAGTAGGAAGCATGCAGGTATTCCTTCGCCTCTTGTTTTACGATCGCTCTTGTATTTGGCAGCATATTTATCTCCGCCTCCTTCCGTATCTATTGTAACGGATTTCATTTTCCGATTTCTTAAGATGATCCCTGTGTACCATCCCACACCTATATCATACCGTACCGGATGGCCGCAAAAAAGGCAGTCATATGAGACTGCCTCTTCGTTTAACTGTTCAATCGGAATCTTACTTTGTGATTTCGATGATGTTTCCGGAACCGACTGTACGGCCGCCTTCACGGATGGAGAACTTTGTGCCCTGCTCGACAGCGATCGGGGACAGCAGAGTAACTTCCATGACGACGTTGTCGCCAGGCATGCACATTTCTGTACCTGCCGGCAGCTTGATGACGCCTGTAACGTCAGTTGTACGGAAATAGAACTGCGGACGGTAGTTGGAGACGAACGGTGTATGACGGCCGCCTTCTTCCTTTGTCAGAACGTAGACCTGAGCCTTGAATTCTGTGTGCGGGGTAACGGAACCCGGCTTTGCCAGGACCTGACCACGTTCAACTTCGTCACGGTTGACACCACGGAGCAGAGCACCGATGTTGTCACCAGCCTGAGCGAAGTCCAGAGTCTTACGGAACATTTCGATACCTGTAACAACAGTTGTTCTTGTGTCCTTCAGACCGACGATTTCAACCTGGTCGTTCAGGTTCAGCTTACCACGTTCAACACGGCCGGTAGCGACTGTACCACGACCTGTGATGGTGAAGACATCTTCAACCGCCATCAGGAACGGCTTGTCGAATTCATGTTCCGGAGCCGGGATCCATGTGTCAACAGCGTCCAGCAGTTCCTTGATCGGAGCCAGCCAGTTCGGATCGCCTTCCAGAGCCTTCAGAGCGGAACCGCGGATAATCGGTGTATCGTCACCTTCGAAACCATATTCACTCAGCAGGTCGCGGACTTCCATTTCAACCAGGTCGATCAGTTCAGGGTCATCGACCATGTCGCACTTGTTCAGGAAAACGACCATCTTCGGAACGCCTACCTGACGGGACAGCAGGATGTGCTCACGTGTCTGCGGCATCGGTCCGTCGGTTGCCGCAACAACCAGGATCGCGCCATCCATCTGAGCTGCACCAGTGATCATGTTCTTGACATAGTCAGCGTGACCTGGGCAGTCAACGTGGGCATAGTGCCGTGTGTTTGTCGAATACTCGACGTGTGCGGTATTGATTGTAATACCACGAGCCTTTTCTTCTGGTGCACCATCGATCTTGTCATAAGCTTCGAAGACAGCCTTGCCATCTTCCGGATGCTCTGCCAGATACTTGGTGATTGCCGCTGTCAGTGTTGTCTTACCATGGTCAACGTGGCCGATGGTACCGATGTTAACATGTTCCAGCGAACGGTCAAAATGTTCCTTTGCCATAATGCTTTCTTCCTCCTGATTTTAATCGTTAGACCGATTTCATTTTATGATAATCGGGTTGTGTTTGCAATAATTACTTACTTGGCGGAAACTGCGTTCTTTTCGATGATTTCCTTGGCGATATTCTTCGGTACTTCTTCGTAGTGATCTGTCTGCATGACGTAGGTGCCGCGGCCCTGTGTGAAGGAACGCAGATCGGTAACGTACCCGAACATTTCACTCAGCGGTACGAAGCTTTCGATCTTGATCGCATTGCCGGTTTCTTCCTGCTGACGGATCTGGCCGCGCCGCTTGACGATGTCACCCATGACAGCGCCGAGGTATTCGGACGGAGCCGTTACGTCAACTCTCATAACCGGTTCGAGAATGACCGGATTGCACTTCTTGGCAGCTTCCTTCAGCGCCAGGCTGGCCGCGATCTTGTACGCCTGTTCAGACGAGTCGACATCATGGTAACTACCATCGAACAGGGTAGCCTTGATATCAACAATCGGATAACCGGCGATCAGACCGTTGCTGAGAGCTTCTTCCAGACCCTGCTGGGTCGGCTTGATATATTCCTTCGGAACGGATCCGCCGACAGTTGCGTCAACGAATTCGAAGCCCTTGCCTTCATTCGGTTCAAACCGGATCCAGACATGACCGTACTGACCATGACCACCGGTCTGACGGACGAACTTACCTTCGCACTCAGCCGAGCTGCGGATGGTTTCACGGTAGGCAACCTGCGGGGCACCGGCAGTGGCTTCAACCTTGAACTCTCTTCTCATGCGGTCCATGATGATATCCAGCTGCAGTTCGCCGACACCGGCAATGATTGTCTGACCTGTTTCTTCGTCAGTGTATGTCTTGAAGGTCGGATCTTCTTCCGCCAGCTTGGCCAGCGCATCATCCATCTTCTGGGAATCCTGCTTTGTCTTCGGTTCAACGGACATCTGGATGACCGGTTCCGGGAAGACCATGGATTCGAGAATGATCGGGTGATTTTCGTCGCACAGCGTGTCACCGGTTGTGGTGTTCTTCAGACCGACGGCACCGGCGATGTCACCGGCATAGACTTCGGTGATATCAGCCCGGTGGTTCGCATGCATGCGGACCAGACGGCCGAAGCGCTCTCTCTTGTCCTTTGTGGCGTTGAGCACGTAGCTGCCGGCTTCTGCCTTACCGGAGTAAACCCGGAAGTAGGTCAGACGGCCGACGAACGGGTCAGTGGCGACCTTGAAGGCCAGCGCGCTGAACGGTTCTTCGTCACTGGCATGACGTTCATCTTCTGTACCGTCTTCCAGATGACCCTTGATGGCCGGGATATCGGTCGGGGCCGGCAGG
>JAFWEA010000332.1 GCA_017543005.1 Solobacterium sp.
GCAGACGGAATTGTACAGGCTGTCCAGCATGGCCATGAGTTCCTCATAGTAGATCTTTTTGCCTTCGGGATCCGTCCGGCCGAGCTTTTCGTTGTTGTCATCGCTCATCTTCCGGAAGCCGATGGTCGGCAGGGCCGCGATTGCCTTGAAGTCATAGGGCCAGCCGCCGTTGGGCATGTCCTGCATGACCAGCAGGCCGTATACATCGCACAGATAGTACCAGCGCCGGCACTCCTGCTTGACATGCTTCCTGAGCATGTTGAAACCGAGATTCTTTACCTGCCGGATCTCATAGATCATCGCATCTTCCGACGGATACGTCAGCAGGCCGTCCACGCTGTAGCCCTGATCCAGCAGGCCGCTCAGAAACAGCGGCTTGTCATTCAGCGCAAACCTGAGCTGCCCGCTGCTGTCCCGCCGGCGGCCGAATTTGCGCATGCCGAAATAGCTCTTGACCGTATCGTCTTCTGTCTCGATATACAGGTCATACAGGAACGGATCCTCCGGGCTCCAGGGATGGAAGTCCGGCAGCGGGATCGTATAGTCATGACTGCCTGTGATGCCCCGGTGCACCAGCTTGCGGTCGGCGAAAACCGTAATGACCGCCTGGCTGAAATCACCGGCCAGCCGCAGGAATACCCGGGCATTGTCATAATCCGGGGTGATCTTGATGTCCTGCACGGCATGTTCCGAAAGATTCTCCAGCCAGACTGTCTGCCAGATGCCGGCCGTGGGCGTATACCACATGCCGCCGTGATCCAGGCGCTGCTTGCCGAAGGCATAACTGCCGAGGTTGCTGTCGTCAGTGACCTGCACCAGCAGTTCGTTGTAAACCTTGATATATGGAGAAACATCCAGGGAAAACGGTGTATAGCCGCCATGGTGGCTGCCTGCCTCAAGACCGTTGAGCCAGACGGTGCAGTGCTGATCCACCGCCTCGAAATTCAGGATGACCCGTTCCCCGGTCAGTTCATAAGTAAAGTATGTGCGGTACCAGAGCACCTCGCCGGGCTGCAGTTCATGCGTGACCCCGCTCAGTGTGCAGCCGGCCGCAAACGGCACGACAATCGGCTGCCAGGCATTGTTGTCCGGTTCTTCCCCATGATTGATCTGGCATTCCCACACGCCGTTCAGGCAGGTGTAGCTGTTCCGCTGCAGCTGCATCCGTGGATAATCCGGCAGCGGCAGATCCCGATTCAGTTTTTCTCCCCAGGGACTCAGCAGTGTCATGCGCCCTCCCGTCTCGTCTGAAAAAACAGCCGGGCTCCGTTGAGCAGCAGGGAAGCCCCGTGCAGACTGATCACCATGTTCAGCATGCGGTCAGCCGTGACTGCGTCCTTGGCAGCCGCATGAATATAAAGCAGGCAGACCGCTGCCGATACCAGCACGGCCGTCCCTTCGCAGACAAACAGATTCAGGCCCCGCCGCTTCAGCACATCCATGCACCAGGGCAGCGCCACCGCCACCATGCCCGCGGCCGCTGCCGACATGACATGGAAATGGAAACCATACGCGGACATGAGAAAAAGCATGACTGCCGCCATGATGATGCCCGCCCCGGCTCCCGCCAGCAATGCGGATATAATCTGCAGATTTCCGGATGGTTTCATACTGCTCATACGTTATTTCTTTTCAACTTTGACTGCGGTCAGCCGGCCTTCTTCAAACGAGCCTGTATAGTACAGAATGATCTCATCGCCGGCCTTGAGTTTTTCCTCACCTGTATAGTCAAGATCCTTGGTAAATACTGCCGGCATATCCTGGATCATGACACTCAGGGACTGCGGCAGTTCTTCTTCCAGCACCCCTTCGATCATCTGCAGTTCTTCTTCGGGCTCTGCTTCGACGGTTTCTTCCGGTTCTTCCGGTACTGCTGTTTCCGCAGCCGGTTCTGCTGTCGATGTAGTTGACGGTTCAGCTGGAGCGGCCGTGGCGGCCGGTGCAGCTGTGCATCCCGTCAGGAACATTGCGGACAACATGAAAATCAAGACTTTTTTCATGACGAAAAATCTCCTCGCGAATATTCTATCATTTTCCTGTATTCCGGCTCAAGAAACAGACCTGACGCACAGCCAGAACCGCCGCTGTCCAGACAAAAGCTGCCAGCACATCGATGATGCTGTGCTGTTTCAGCAGCATCGTCGCCACGATAATTGCCGCATTCAGCACGGTCACCCCGATCTTCAGCACCGGTTTCCGGGATACCCGTACGGTTTCTTCATTCATGATCAAGGCCGAGATGACGTGGATGGAAGGGCAGACATTCTTGGTGTTGTCCATTGCCCAGATCAGCCGGGTCAGCACTGCCGAAAAACCGTTTCCGGCCAGCGAAGCCGGGCGCAGATGAATTTCATTCGGCACAATCAGGTAAAACACCAGGGCTGTCATCATGCCGGCCCACATTGTCAATGCGGCCCGCAGGAATTCATCCCGCGGCTGATACCGCAGAAACCCCAGCAGAAAGACCGCCAGTTCGATGTGCCAGAGGCAGTACGGTATCACCGCCTGCGGCACAAAGGGAATCAGCTCATCCAGCGGGCAGACAATCGTCCACCTGGCCGGCAGGTCGAGCTGTTCAATCAGGAAGAACATGGATGTATAGATGACATACAGCAGGATAACCGCTGCCACAGGGTGCTGTCTGATGCGGTTGGAAAGTTTCATAATGGTGTTATTATACCCCTTTTCCCCGGAGGAAAGAAAAAATCCCGTTTCTTCCGGGATCATTCCTGTTCTTCTGCGGCATTCTCCGGCCGGAAGGGATCTTCGCTGAGATAAAACGCGTAGATCGAGTCCCTGACCGGAATCCATGAGGCCAGATCCACCATCCAGATATAATGGTCTGCCGTCACGATCTTCTGCTGAATCAGCCGCACCAGTTCATCATCACTGAACGGGCCGGGCTTTTCCGAGCCGTCCAGCGTATAATACCAGACTTTATTCATGGCCTTCCCCCTCGGCTATCGGTTCCGGTTCGGCTGTATCTGCCGGTGTTTCGGTCACTTCCGGCGTCGGTGTGGGAGTCACTTCCGGGGTTGGCGTCGGTGTCGGCGTCGGCGTCGGAATGACTTCCACAGCCACGCCGTTGATCTCCAGATCACTGTTTACCGTAAAGGAATTGTCCGGGGCAGCCAGCCGGTTGCCGGACTGCACCTTATCGGCGAACTGATCTTTATAGGTATAGGAGCCCCGCCGCAGGGTCAGGGTAAACGTATCTGTCTGGGCCCCGCTGAAATGCACGGTTACAGTATAGGTCTTGTAGGCAAATGTCTTCTGCATCGTTGAAGCTTCCGACTCGGTATACTTCTTGTCGCCATCCTTCGGGCAGGCGCTCACCGTGATGTTGTATGCCTTGCCGTCGGTCAGTTCACTGCCGGCGATATTGATTTCATTGGTATCGGCTTTCTTTTCGATATCCCCGACTTTGACCCGGTACCAGGCCGCGTTCTTCACGGCATTCCACTTCAGGTGCCAGCCGTCATCCGTCGCATCGGCGCTCATGCCGCTGACCGCTTCCAGCTGCTCGGTGGCCGCGTTGAACGTATACATGACATTGACTGCATCACTGTTCTGATATTCCTTTGTATCATTCGAACAGGCGGTAATCGTGACGCTGTACTCGGCGCCATCCTGCAGTTTTGAGGTGGAGATGCTGGTGGAATTCTTGGCCGATTTCAGCTTTGTCACCGGGCTGGTCGATACGGTGATTTCATAGTAATCCGCGTTGGGAACCGTATCCCAGCTGATGCTCAGGTTGCCGGTTGCCACATTGAATCTCACATTCTGCACCCCGGCCAGTTTCTCTTCCTTGTCCTTTCCCGGGTCCGCTGTTTCTTCGGTTTCCGGATAGACTGCCCAGGTATTGTCACCGCAGCCGATCACTTTCCCGGCCGCATCTACCGCCACCAGGGTCCTGCCCTGGCCGGCCAGCATGCAGATCCCACTCCAGTTTTTAACAGCTTCAATCACATCCGTATCGGTTGTGGCAGTCAGGATCTTGCCGCCGCTGAGGCCGACCGCAAAGTCGGAACCAAGGGCCACCTTTTCCACGCCGGTCCAGGCTGCGGTATTGAACGGGCTGCCGGTGCCGATGGCATAGCAGTTCACCCGCCCGTCTTTGGCGACAACGGCAATCTGGCTTTCATTGATCACCAGGTCCGCCGCGTTGGTTACGGTTTTCAGCTGTTCTTCGGCATTGACCTTCCCGCTGATCAGCAGGCTGCCATCTGCCTTGAGACCGACCGTCAGATCCCGGCCGGCAAAGACCGCCTTGACATCGGTCCAGTCCGCCACCTCACAGCCCTCTTCC
>JAFWEA010000333.1 GCA_017543005.1 Solobacterium sp.
CCCGGATTTCTGTTTTACAAGTTCTGCCATATTATCTGCTATGGCATTGATGACCGTATGATAGCGGTCATTTTTTTCTTCGGTCATGGCCATGGTCAGGGTGGGAAACCCGATCCCGCTGACAATCGGCATCTGGCAGGTCGAGAAGTACCGGTAGATGCCCATCAGGGCCGTTTCGGCACCCATGGTATTGCATACGGTGATGGCCCCGGCCGGCTTGCCCTTGAACAGCTGGTTCTTGACCGTGCGGGAATAGAAGATTCTGTCGAACGCATTGCACAATGCCCCGTTGGGACCACCGAAGTATACCGGAGCACAGACGATGATGCCGTCGGACGCGATCATCTTTTCCGCCAGTTCATTGACCCGGTCAGTGTCCTGTACGCAGCGGTCAATCTCAAGGCATTTATAGCACGACAGACAGCCGCGGATGTCACCCTGGCCCAGCCAGAAGAGCTCACTTTCGATCTGGTGTGTGTTCAGCCGGGCAGCCAGGTCTTCGGCGGCACAGGCACAGTGTCCGGACTGGTTCGGACTGGAATTGATCAGCAGTACTTTCATATTGTTTGTCCTCCGGATTAACTATACGGCATCCCGGATATCTGCACAAATGCCGGGTTGCTTGTTACTGAATTATATATGTTAATATTATTTTATAAAATATTAATGGAGGTGGAGCGAATGCTGTCCTTCGCGGTAATAACAGCTACCGGGCTGCTGTTCCTGCTGGTTCTCATCTCGCTGGGATTCCAGCCGAAACTGACGGTAAAATTCAACGGGCTGATGATCTTCCTGACGGCCCTGGCCGGGGCATGTATTTACGGCTATGGGTACTCGGTGCTTTTCAGCAGTTTCCCGCAGGCGATCATGCGGTCACTGTTTTCGGTATTCTGCATGTTCCTGGGAAGAAACGAAATCAGCGCGGTCAGTGCCGCCCCGGCCCTGCAGGCCCCGGGCATCCAGGTGGTCATTTACTTTGTCCACATGATGGCCCTGTACTGCACAGCCAGCGCGGTGCTGGCTTCCATCGGCACAAGGCTGCTGCGGGTGATGAACCTGGCCCTGATCCGCCGGAATGAACTGCACCTGATCTACGGTGCCAGTGAGGAGTCGATCCGGCTGGCGGAGGAACTGCAGCAGGAGCACACGGTCATTTTTGTGGACCGCGGCCCGGGCAGTATGTTCGACGACCGCATCCTGCGGATGGGAAGCATCCTGTTCACGGATGATTCAGCCTGCCGTCCCAGGCCATCCTTTCTGAAAAAAGCCGGCATCACCAACAGCCGGAAAGGTATAGCTGTCTACTGTCTGGATAATTCCGCGGCTGCGAATATCCGCTTTGCGGCAGACCTGGCAAAAGCCATGGAAGAAGCCGGCATCTCTCCTGACAAAACCCGGATTACCGTAATCGCGGACGGGGAAGACGAAGGGCATGTGAGGCAGGCCGGCGGGGAGCAGTATGGCTACGGGTCAGTGTTTTCGTTCAACCGGGCTGAACTGGTCAGCCGGCTGATGATCAGGCAGTATCCGCCCTGTGACACAATGACATTTGATGAGAAAGGCCGGGCCCTGGAGAACTTTGAAGCTGTCGTGATCGGCTTCGGCAACCTCGGCCAGGCGGCCCTGCGAGCCCTGATAATGAACGGGCAGTTCTGCGGCAGCAGTTTCCATGCGGTCGTGACCGCCGATTCGTTCAGCCGGCAGTCAGGCAGCTTCATGTACCGGTATCCGGCTGTCCGGGAAAACTGCAACGTGGAATTCCGCGAAGATAATGCCCGTAGTATTGAATTCTATGAATATCTGTTCTCCATCCGGGAAACACTGAACTATGTGGCCGTCTGTACCGGCAATGAGAAGGAGAATGCGGAGATTGCGGCCGAACTGACCGGGTTCCTCAGGAATGCCGGATCCAAGGCCGTTATCATACAGTGCACCAACGATGGGATCAGCCGGCTTTCGGGTTCGACCGGCCTGACGGAGACAGTCAAACTGTATTCCGAGGACCTGCTGAACAGCAGCCGGATTGACCGGATGGCAATGATTGTGAACCAGCAGTATCACACGGCAAACGGGAAAACCGCGGCGGAAAACTGGAAGGACTGTGATTACTTCAGCCGGATGAGCTGCCGGGCCGCAGCCGATTATATGCCAGCGGTGCTGAAAGCCTGCGGTGTATCGGCAGAGGATGTCCTGGCCGGGAACTGGCAGCCGGATACCGAAGTCATGGAGAATCTCGGCATTATGGAACACCTGCGCTGGTGCGCGTTCCATTACTGCATGGGATACAGCCCGATGAGCCGGGAAGTGTTTGCCGAACGGGTCAGACAGTACAGTCAGGAAGTCCGCGCACATGGCAGCAGCCGCATCCGGGTAACGAAGGATGCGGAAAACAGACTGCATGCCTGCCTGGTTGGCTGGGATGAACTGGATGCCCTGGCAGATCTTGAGGAAGAACTGAGCGGGGTCAGAAAAGACTACAAGGGGATGGACAAGGACAATATCCGGATGATACCGGCGATGCTGAAAGAGGGATATGATAAATCCACAGTTATCCGCCAGTAATCACTGCATAAAATGAGCCGGAGGCAGCGGCAAAGGAGATTTTATGAGAGCATCCAGGAAACGATTCACAGCAGGTTTGAGCATCATGCTTTTTCTGCTTGCCGGCCTGCCCGTAAAAGCAGAAGAAGCCAATGAACCGGCCGGTGCGTCAGGATCCGGCAAAGTTTCAATCGGAACAGTTACATTCAATACAGGTGATGATGTTGTATCGGGCTGGAACAGCGATTTCGAAAGCGGCTGGAAAAACGTGGCCGGCGAATATGTGGCGATGGTCAACTATGACGGTTCAGGTGCTTCACTCGTTTCGGAAACAGATAACCTGACGATTGTCGCGGCAGGACTGAACCGGCTTAAACGGATTTCCGGCAGCGGGAATATCAACCTGGCCGGAACCGGTATTCTTCTGGTTGATGAGATTGAACTGAGCGAAGGCAGCAAATTCAGCCTGTATCCGTACGGAACAATTTACAGCAGCGGCAGCGTTGCGGTGTTTCTGAAAGAAGCGGGGACGGAGAACAGTTACAGGATGATCAACGGGGCATCGGTTGAAGGTGTTCTGGATGAACGGTATGTCATTCCTGCCGGAATCAAACTGATCGTTCCGGCAAATGCTGTTCTGCGGATTGAAACAGTTATGGCCGTCTTCCGGGAAGATGAAGGCGGGGAACAGGATGAAACCCCGGAGTATTACACCGCGCAGGACAAGATAAAAGACCCTGACACAATCGATCAGGCGAGAACTGTGATTACCGCCGGCAATCTGACCATACCGGAGAATACATCTCTGGTGATTGAAACCGATGGTGAAGTCAGGATGAGTTCAATATTCAGCATTGACCATTATGTTTCGTCGCTGACAGTCAACGGACACCTGACAAACAACGGCAAAATCAGAAACGGTATCGTGGAAACAGGCGGTTCTGCCTCCGTCAGCGGAACCGGAGCCATTGTCGGAGCAGAGGCGAGGATCAGCAATCCGGCCGCCATTTCTGATTCTGTTAAATTTGATTCCTCGCAGATCATCGTAGCCGACTGCGGCTCCGCCTGCTCCGGCAGTTTTACCCTGAATGACAGCACCCTGCTGACCGGTGTAAACACAGTTATCGACCGGCTGAATGTATACGGTGAATCCGTGCTGGAATATGAGTATGACGTTGCGGTGAACAGCATTTCTATTGCGGACGATGCAGTCCTGGATGTCTGCGCCACGGACTATTTCCAGAGAACGGCGCTGGCCATCAGTAAAGTCCTGCGCGGCGGGACACTCAAGGTTCTATCGGGACATGTGGTTCTGGCTGAAGCGCTGACTGCTGAAAATACTGTCATCGCGTTTGATGAAAATGACTGCATTATGGAAAACCGCAGCAGCATGCCGCTGTCGGCGTCCTTTGCCCCGCTGGTGTTTACACCGGAAGAAGCACTGGAAAGCATCGGGGATGACACTGTCCCGGTTGTTTTCGTGAAACTGAACATAACAAAAAGTGCCGGTGTATTCGGTTTTATGACAGTCAGGCATGATGGTGCGGCAGCGGAGCAGACACCGGTTTCCCGTACCGGGTATTATTCATTCTCTGATCTGGTTATGGATGGGGAAAACTATAAATCATATATCGAGGAAGCGCAGCCGGATTATCCGAATGTCGAAGTGGAAATATACCGGATCGCCGCTGACGGAACAGTATCCGTAACCGTACTGGATAAAAACAATGGAAATGCGGGAACTGTTGAAGACGCATTCCTGATCAGAATCATAGCGTATACGAACTTTAGCGATGTCCTTGGCGGTGGTACTGTCACGGACACAACGACAACCTATACCGGCACCGGCGCCCTGGGCTCCGGGTCGGGAAATGTCCGGATTGGGACAAACGGAGAATCCATTTTCTCCGGCACGGGACTGACCAGTCCGGATCCAGCACCGTCGCCAAGTCCACAGCCAACTGCCGGTCCAACTGCACAGCCGACTGCCAGACCAACAACGCAGCCAACCGCTGCCCCGTCTGCACAGCCGACAGCCGGGCCGGAACAGCGGGCTGCTGCGGCAGAAAACCGGGATAAAAACAACGCGTATGCCGGCCGGGCATCGGCGGCATTGACCGCGGGTACAACAGGGGCTGACCAGCCGGGAACAGGCGTTCGGAAACAGATCCCATACCGGCTGCCGGAAACCCTGAAGGAAAATAACAGTGCAGTTTCCAGCACATTTTTCGCAGTATTCAGCAATCCGGAAGGGCAGTTGGTATTTGTGCCGGCTGACTATGACCCGGTTTCCTCGTCATTGTCATTTACAGGCGGCGGGGCGGATAAATATGCAGCCATGGCAGTGAGTCTGGAACAGGTTGAATTCACCGCGTACAATACCGGGCTGCGGTCTGCCAGGAAAAACGGCCGGATCCGCTGGCTGGAGCTGACGATGCATGCAGAAGATGAATGGTTACACATACCGGAAGGAAGCACGGTCCGGCTGGCATTGGACTATCCGGCCGGCAGAACCGGAATGCATGTTTTCTATGAGGATGAATCCGGCATGCTGCATGATACAGCGGCAGAGTATGATGCATCTGCCGGGATCCTGACACTGGATGTCCCGTCCGGCGGCCGCCTCTTCACTGTCACCGGCGCAGACCGTGTCAGCGCGGCAGATCTGGCGGAACTGCATCGCTTTATGGCAGACCGCGCGCAATAGAAATGGAGGTACATGATGTCCTGGGATTTATATATGACAGCCGTCAGGGCGGATGCTGAAACAGCAGAACAGCTGGCAGACAGTATCCGCAGCTACCGGCTCCCAAAAGGTGTCACACTGCCTGATTCCGGACTTGATTACCGGCAGGTGATTGTGGACGCATCTGATGAACCGCTGGATGACAGCCGGAAAGAACAGCTGCAGCAGAGCCGTTTTCTTGTGGTGGTCTGCTCTCCGGCAACCCGGACAAGTGCGGCAGTCGGTGAGCGTCTGGCTGTTTTCCTGAGCAGTCATGATAAAAACAGCATCATTGCCGTCATAGCGTCCGGTGAACCGGCGGAGTCTTTCCCGGAAATGTTTATCGAACACCAGACTGTACGCCACATCATGCCTGACATGACGGTCATCGAAAGAGAAGAGACGATCGAACCGGTGGCGGCTGACCTGCGGGGAGATACCCCGGCAAGAAGAAAGCAGCTGCTGCGCTATGAAACCGTCCGGATTGCCGCGTCGGTCCTCGGCCTGCATCCGGATGATCTCGAGCAGCGGCACCGGAGCCGGGAAAGAAGGACTGCCCGGACAATCATTGCCGGCGCGGCGGCAGTATGTCTTTCGGCAGCGGCACTGTTCCTGCGGCTTGGCTATGTTGCCCGGAAAGAAGGGCAGATTGCTGAACAGCAGACAGCGCTCAGTACGGAAATTGCCGCCCGGACCATGCATGAACTGCCGGAACTGTTTAAAGATGATCCGGAAGCACTGACATACATCGAAGAAGCGGTCACCCATGCCAGGGAATCACTGAGCGAACTGGGACTGGATGATCTGCTTGAAGAGGGCGGTCAGGAGGATACAGGATCATGAGCTATACGTATGATGTATTCTTCAGTTATCGTCATAAACCGCTGGACAGCCAAATCACCGAGAAGCTTTTCAATATGGTAGAGAGTTACCGGCTGCCTGAAACGCTTCGGGCCAGGGGCTGCCAGGATGTGCACAGAGCGTTCCGGGACACGGAAGAACTGGCAGTCAGCCGGATTCTGACAGATACCATTGACAAGGCCCTGCACGGCACCAACTGCCTGATTGTTGTATGCTCCACGGATACACCGTCATCGGAGTGGGTCGACCGGGAAGTGGCGACATTCATCGAACTCGGCAAGGCAGACCGGATCTTTCCGCTGCTGATTACCGGTGACCCGGAAACATCCTTTCCGCCTTCCCTGAAGCGCATTCCGGATATCGCGGCACGTACCATGGATATCCGGATTCCGGGGAATCCGGTGAAGGCAATGCTTGCCAAAGCAGAGACCGAACTTCTTAAGGTCATTGCGGTAATCGCCGGCTGCACGGAAGCAGAACTGCAGCGGGAACATAAACTGCGCCGGAACCGGCGTCTGGTACAGAGAACGGCCGCGGCGGTGGCTGTGCTGGCTGCGGTCAGCGGTATATCGTTCCTGCTCATGAACCGGGCGCGGTCTTACCGGGAAACAGCATACCTGCACGAACAGGCATCCATGCAGATCCTGAACCGGCTGACTTATGAGCTGCCGGACCAGTTGACCAATGTGACCGGTGCCTATGGCCGTATTGCCGAACTGCTGCAGCGCAATACCGAAGATATCAACGCGATTGTCCGGCTGTCGGCAGATAAAGAAAACGCAGAGTATGAAGCGGCTGCGAACTATGAAAAACTGGGCCATGCCTACAGCGTGCTGGGCAGTTATGATGATGCTCTGGCAGCAGAGCAGAAGGCAGTTGATCTGTTCAGCATGCTTGTGGAAAACGGATATGCAAAGGGTGGTCCGGCACTGGTTTCCGCCTTCAGCAACCGCGGCAATATCTGCCACTCAGCCGGACGTTATGAGGAAGCGGCACAGAGTTACAGTGATGCCCTGCAGCTGATGGATCAGACAGACGGGATGGATGATGTAACCGCAGCAGTAATCTGCTACAATGCCGGGGCCAACGCTGTCAGTCTGGGTGACGCGGCCGGGGCTGCGGATTACTTTGACAGGGCCCTGGCAACCCTGGATAAGGCGGAGGAAACCCGGGAGACCATCTCGGCAGTTGCCGCCGCTTCATATAACTACGGGATCCTGCTGTACCGCACCGGCCAGTACCAGGCTGCGGAAGAGAAACTGGCTGCGGCGGCCGGAAACTACAGCCGCCTGCTGGAACAGGAAGATTCCCTGACGGGCCGTATGGACTATATCCGGGCCGTTTCCATGCAGGCAGTCTGCCTGATGGATGAAGGCCGGTTCAGCGAAGCTGATGCTGCGTACGCGCAGGCGGTCAGTGTGGCAGAGGAACTGGCAGAAGACAGGGAGAACATGGACAGCCAGCAGCTCCTGGCAGACCTGTACAACAACCAGGGACTGTGCTTCAACATCCAGGGTAATTATGAAGCGGCAGACCGCTGTTACGGCCTGGCAGCTGAGCGGTATGAAATGATAAGCCGGAAAACCGGCAGTGACACAGCCGCCGCAGTCTATGCCCTGGCTCAGCTGAACCGGGGAGAAAACGCGTTCAAGGCCGGGACATATGAAGAATCAAAGGTACTGTTTGAAAGCGGCCTGCAGGAATATGAAAAAGTCTATGCGGCGCTGGGTGATTTCCATGCTGCCCAGTATTATGCCTGGCGATCTTATTATGACCTGATTCATCTGCGGGATCCGGAAGCGGCCCGGCTGGCAGCCCGGGAAGCGTGCCGCCGGCAGCCGGATCATGTGCTGGCAAACCTGAACCTGGCCTATGCCGAGCTGTACTGCGGGAACTATGCAGAATGTGACCGGCTGTTTGCCCTGATTGCATCACTCGGGGAAGGGCAGGCAGAGACCATTCGTGCGGACCTTGCAGCCCAGCAGAAAGCCGGGTTGGAGAGCAGCCATATCCCGGATGTACTTGCCCTGATCGGCGGATAAAATAACGGAACGTCCGGCTGCGGCCGGACGTTTTCTTATCCTCTGTGCTGTATGGTATAGTAGATTCATGCATGAACTGTTTATCCGCGGCATCCGCATCAACTGGCAGGATGTGGACCGTACAAGCTGGCTGCACACGGTGCCGGCACTGACCAGCGTCAGTGAACTGTCTTTTACCTGTCCGGTGACATTTCTGGCCGGGGAAAACGGCACGGGAAAATCAACGTTTCTGGAAGCACTGGCCGAAGCGGCTGGCTTCAATCCGGAAGGCGGAACGAAAAACTACCGGTTTTCCACCCATGACAGCGGTTCCGGTCTGGCTTCCCACATACAGGTCATCCGCGGGGCCCAGCGGGAAAAGTGGGGTTATTTCCTGCGGGCCGAAAGCTTCTTCAATGTGGCCACGATGGAAGAAGAATACAGCCGCGGCCCGGGCGGGATCCCGGCACATTATCATGAGCAGTCGCATGGTGAAAGTTTCCTTTCCCTGGCGGAAAATCACCTGTCCGGGCGGGGGCTGTATCTGCTGGATGAACCGGAAGC
>JAFWEA010000334.1 GCA_017543005.1 Solobacterium sp.
CCCTTGACATCGCGGTCTTCCAGCAGCAGGTGATGGGCCGTGACTTCGGCACTGACATCATAGCCGCTCGCCTTGGCCTTACGGATCCCCTCGACGCTTTCCTTTGCGGATATATGGCAGCCGTGATAGCGCAGACCGATTTCACCGGCCATTTCCATGTCACGGATCAGCTGCACGCTCTCACAGGCGGACGGAATACCGCCCCAGCCCATCAGATCGGCATAGGCAGACTGATGCACGGAGGCACCCGGCTTCCGGTAGTTCATATCTTCCGTATGGCAGGAGAAAAGCACCCCGGCTTCCTTCGCCTTCCGCATGGCCTGCCGCATGATTTCACCGTCAGCTACGCCGACCCCGTCGTCAGAGAACCAGGTAATGCCCAGTTCCTTCAGGCCGGCATAATCGGACGGTTCCTGCCCCTTTTCATCGCAGGTGATCGTCCCGAACGGATACACGCTCACCACTGCATCCCGTTCGATCAGGTCCAGATAGTTCTTCATCGTTTCCGGATCATTGGGGAACGGTTTGACATTGGGCATGGCAAAGACCGTTGTAAAGCCGCCATGGGCCGCTGCTCTGCTGCCGGTGGCGATTGTTTCCTTCTGTTCCTGGCCCGGCTCACGCAGGTGGACATGGGTATCCACCAGCCCCGGCAGGACCGTCAGTCCCGATGCATCGATCACTTCGGCATCCGGTGCATCGATCGTTTCGGCAATGGCCAGGATTTCTTTTTCATCAAACAGAACTTCACAGGCTTTCAGTTCATCGTCAATCAGAACCTGTCCGCCCCGGATCAGTCGTTTCACTGGGCGTCCTCTTTGTCGAACGGAGCGAAGCCGAAGGCTCTCTTGATGACGGCTTTTCTGACCAGAACGCCATTCTGAATCTGCTTGAAGTAACGGCTCTTCGGTGCTTCGACCAGGTCCGTATCAAACTCGACACCGCGGTTGATCGGTCCCGGATGCATGATGATGGCCGTATCCTTCATCTTGTTGTATCTGGTCTTGTTCATGCCGTAGCGTTCCAGATATTCCTCATCGCTGACATCAGTCAGGGCGGAACCTCTTTCCTTCTGGATCCGCAGCATCATGACGACATCCGCGTCTTCAATCACATCATCCAGCTCAACTGCCTTGAAGCCTTCGCGGCGCCAGATCTCCGGTCCGGCAAAGCATACTTCAGCGCCCATCTTTTCGAGGGCTTCCTTGTCCGAAGCAGCGACCCGGCTGTGCAGGATGTCACCGCAGATGACAACCTTCAGGCCTTCCAGATGACCGAATTCCTGATACATTGTCAGCAGGTCCAGCAGGCACTGGGTCGGATGATCCCCCTGGCCGTCGCCGGCATTCAGGATCGGGATATTGATATTTTCCAGTTCACGGTAGTAGGCGTCCTGGGAGTGCCGGATCACCACGGCATCGTAGCCGATGGACTCCAGAACCTTGACCGTATCGTAAAGTGTTTCGCCCTTTGTAATGGAGCTCTTGCCGACATCAATGTCCGCCGGCTTGCAGCCGAGCTGCAGTTCAGCGCTTTCAAACGAATAGTGTGTCCGCGTCGATGCTTCAAAAAAAAGATTGGCAACCAGAGCCTTGGAACAAGGCAGCTGCCAATCTTTATATTTGTCACTGAATAATAAAGCATCGTCGAGGATTTGAATGATATCCTGCTTCGTCAGATCTTTCATGCTGAGCAGAGAATACTTGTTCATAAGAGTCCTCCTTCACTTTTTCAAAAAAAGGGTCTGTAACGAATCCTTTACAAATCCTTTCTTTCATCGGAATTCTATCATACCGAAACTATATTGCAAGTGAATTTTTTATGAAAATGCTTACAGTCTATTTCTGCCTGCGGCTGTGGGGATGGGCCTCATCCACAACCCGGCGCAGACGGTCTCCGGTCACATGGGTATAGATCTGTGTCGTGGACAGATTTTCATGTCCGAGCAGCTCCTGCACTACCCGCAGGTCAGCCCCGTTGTCCAGCAGGTGCGTGGCAAAGGAATGCCGGATCATATGCGGATGCACATGGATGGTCAAACCGGCCCTGGCCTCTGCTTTTTCGCAGATCAGCTGGATCGCCCGGGCACTGAGCGGCTTGCCCTTCTGGTTCACAAACAGGAAATCATGTTCCGCCTTCACGAACAATGGCCGGCTGTCCCGGAGATACAGCGCAATCAGCTGCGCACAGCGGTGGTAGAACGGCACCATGCGCTCCTTGCTCTCCTTGCCCAGTACGGTCAGGTACTGTTCCTTCAGGTTGATGTTCGATATCTTCAGGCCGGCACACTCGGAAACCCGCAGGCCGCAGGCATACATGACTTCCAGCACACAGCGGTCGCGGATATCGGCCGGATCGGAGAGATCAAAGCAGTTCAGCAGTTTTTCCATCTGATCAAAGGTCAGATATTCCGGCAGTTTGCGCTGGCCGGCAGCCCCGTGGAACATGCGGACGGGATTGTTTTCGATCTGCTCGTATTTGTTGAGATAGCGGTAAAAGGAACGCAGGGCCGAAAGACTGCGGGAATAGCTGGCATTGGACAACGGCTGACCGCCGATCTGCCCGCTGCGCAGGGCTGTCACATACCGGCTGATGTGTTCCTTGGTCACATCTTCAAAGGATTCAATGCCTTCTTCCTCAAGAAACTGCAGAAACCGCAGGACATCCCGGTGATAGGCATTCTGGGTATCGGCGGAACCGGTGCGGGACATTTTCATGTGCCGCAGGAAACCGTCCAGGGAATCCTCAAAGCACATGGCTGTCCACCAGCTCTCTGATGCGGGCCAGGGCCTGTTTCGCCATGGCTTCCTTGCGTTCGCTCTTGCGGACATTTTCCTTGAGATGGAAGATGCCGAAATTGGCATTCATGGGCTGGAAATGGTTCGGATCCGCATGGGTGATGTAGTATGCCATGGCCCCGATCATCGTTTCCGGGCCCGGTGTCACCAGCGGCTCCCCTTTCAGGTAATGCGCCATGTTGATGCCCGCCAGCATGCCGCTGGCTGCCGATTCGATATAGCCTTCCACCCCGGTCATCTGGCCGGCGAAGAAAAGATCATCCCGTACTTTTGCCTGGTACGTTTCCCGCAGGCAGTTCGGGGCATTGATAAAGGTGTTCCTGTGCATGACGCCATAGCGGACGATTTCACAGTTCTCCAGGCCCGGGATCAGCCGCAGGATTTCCTTCTGAGCACCCCAGGTCAGATGGGTCTGGAAGCCGACGATATTGTACAGGCTGGCTTCGGCATCATCCTGCCGCAGCTGCACAACCGCATAGGGCCGCACCCCGTTGTGCTCCAGGCCGACCGGCTTCATCGGCCCGAACAGCAAGGTTTCCCGGCCTCTTCTGGCCATGACTTCAAACGGCATGCAGCCTTCAAAATAGACTTCTTTTTCAAAGGAATGCAGCGGTGCCGTGGCCCCATTGATCACCGCCTCATAAAAGCGGTCAAACTCTTCCCGTGTCATCGGGCAGTTGACATAGTCAGCCGTCCCCTTGTCATAGCGGGATTTGCGGTAGGCCTTGCTGAAATCAATCGATTCGGCTGTGACAATCGGTGCTTCGGCATCATAAAAGTAACAGTCTTCCGCCTTGAGCAGATCCCTTACCGGGTTCATCAGGGCATCACTGGTCAGCGGGCCGCTGGCAATGATGACCGGTTCATCCGGAATATGGTCCATCTCCTGACTGACGATCTCAATCAGCGGATGATTCTGCAGTTTTTCCGTAACCGCCCGGGA
>JAFWEA010000335.1 GCA_017543005.1 Solobacterium sp.
CTCAGCCGGATCAAGGAGGATACCAACGGCCGGCTGCTGATGGAGCGGGTGCTGGAAGAATATCCTTCGTTCCCGGTATATGTGGCCCAGGACAGTGACCGGCAGTTTGACGCTGTGGAGAAACTGGCGCTGCAGCAGCTCGGGGTGCGCGGGGTGCTGGACCTGGACGCAGAGGATTTCAATGAAACCTTCGCCGCCATAAAGGCCGGGCTGAGCGTGGAACAGCAGCTGTTCAGGCTGACCCGGTCCAGTTCCGCGGTTCATTTCCGGGCGGTGGAATATGTCTCCGGTACAGGCAGCGAGGCCGAGATCCGGCTCTGCGGATATAACGTGCGGATTGCCGTACAGGCCGGGGATGAAAAGAGTGTGCTGAACAGTCTTTCCCTGCCGGAAGAATCCTTTGCGGATGTCATCGGTCAGGAACATGTCAAACAGGAAATGAAGTTCTTTATCCGGTATCTGAAGGATCCGTACAGTTTCAGCACGAAGCTGTCCGGGGTGCCGAAGGGCCTGCTGATGTACGGTCCGGCCGGAACCGGGAAAACCATGCTGGCCAGGGCCTTTGCCCACGAAGCCGGACTGGCCTTTATCAGCACGCAGGGCAGTGAGTTCACCGGTCCTGACGGGGCGCAGCGGCTCCGGCAGACATTTGGGACAGCCCGGAAATATGCGCCGGCGGTGATCTTCATTGATGAAATCGACCAGCTGGCCAGAAAGCGCAGCGGTCAGGAAACATACCGGGAAAATGCCCTGACGGAACTTTTGACGGAGATGGACGGGTTTACCGTGCACCGCAGCCGGCCGGTCTTTGTGATCGGGGCAACCAACTACAATGTGAGCGGCACCGGCATGACGATTGATGAAGCGGTGCTGCGCCGGTTTGACAATGTCCTGTTCGTGGATCTGCCGGACCGGGAGGACCGCCTGCAGGCCTTGCAGATGGAAATCGGCCGGTATGAAGGATTGTTTGATCTGTCTGATACGGAACTGGAAAGCATTGCCGTACGGACAGCGGGCAGAAGCTTTGCCTGGCTGCGGCTGGCAGTCAATGCGGCGGTGCGGATGCTGATCATGAAGGAGTGGCCGGTGCTGGATGATGCCCGCTTTGAGGAAGCCTTTGAAACCTTTGCGGACGGCGAAGCGAAACCGCACAGTGAAAGCGTCGTGCTCACCACGGCCAGACATGAAGCCGGCCATGCCCTGATCCAGTGGCTCGGCGGCCGCTGTCCGGCCTATATCACCATTACTTCCCGCGGGGTTTACGGCGGGTATACGCAGATGGAACACGATGAGGATCAGATCTATCTGACCCGGAAAGATCTTCTGCAGCAGATTGCCGTGGCCATGGGCGGCCGGGCGGCTGAGATCGTCTGTTACGGTCCGGAAGCCGGCATCAATACCGGGGCGGCAGCGGACCTGCAGCGGGCCACCAGAACAGCCGAAATGATCCTGACCCGCTTCGGTATGGATGAGGAAGCCGGCCAGGCAGTCTTCGCGAATGTCTCTGGAGCCTCTTACCGGACCCGCATCAACCAGATGCTGGCCGGGGCTCTGGACTATGACATCCGGCTGATCCGGGAACACCGGGAACTGCTCGATGCCCTGGTGGAAGCCCTGATGAAAAAGAACCACCTGAATCAGGCGGAAATGGAAGAAATCTTCAGCGGGAAGGCAGTACAATGAATGAGACAAGGGAATTAGGGGATCTATGATATACACAATTAAACCGATTGAAGAAAAATACAACGCCCAGGTGGAACATGTCATCCGGGCCTGCCTGATGGA
>JAFWEA010000336.1 GCA_017543005.1 Solobacterium sp.
CCGGGATACAAGGAGAATGCCGGCATCTTCTGCCACAACAACCCGTGGGTCATCTTTGCCGAGACGATCCTGGGCCATGGCACCAGAGCCTTTGAACTGTACAAAAAGACCTGTCCGGCCTTCCTCGAGGAGATTTCCGAGATTCACCGGACAGAACCGTATGTCTACTGCCAGATGGTGGCCGGCAAGGATGCCCCGACCTTCGGTGAGGGCAAGAATTCCTGGCTGACCGGAACGGCAGCCTGGACCTTCACGGTCATGACCGAGGGCATCCTCGGCATCGTGCCGGACTATGACGGCCTGAAGATTGATCCGTGCATTCCGGCAACGGTTGGCGAATATCATGTCAACCGGCTGTTCCGCAACACCATGTATCACATCACGGTCAAGAACCCGGACGGTGTCGAAAAGGGTGTCAGGAAGATCCTGCTGAACGGGCAGGAAATCCCGGCCGGCCCGGTGCCGCTGTGCGACGCCGCCGAAGCTGATGTTGAAGTCATCATGGGCTGAGATGGAGTAATGAAGATGAATTTTGAAGTTGAAACTGCCCGCACCCGGGCTGAAACAGCGTCTGAACTGGCCGCGGCCCGCTTTGCCGGGCGGCTGGCCGGATATCAGGATTCCGTATATACGGATGCCGGCCGCTGCCATGTCTTTGCGGTATGCGGTCTGGCTTCGCCTGTACCGGCCGCCGGCTACCTGCTGGCCATGCCGGAACTGCAGGCATACCTTGGGGATCGTGAAAAGGATTATCTGCTCAAGGTTGATACGCTCTGCCTGGATAACGGTAATCAAGAGAATAAACTGGATCCGGATACCGCCGCAGCCGTAAAGGGTTTTCTTGCGCGGCTCATGCGGGCACCCGGTGAACTGAATGATCTGGGTGAGCTGCAGCTGGATCTGCAGTCCCCGTCGGTCGGCACCCATTATGCCGTCAACCTGCTGCTGGGCAGCCGGGAAGGCTATGATGATCCCCTGCAGTCCACCCCGAAGAGTGTGCTGGACGGCTTCGGCCGGGGTTCCTTCCGGGGCCGTCAGGAAAAGCAGGTGCTGGCCACCCGCTATGAATTGAACCCGGATATCAACGGTGAACCGGCCAACCGGCAGTTCTACCTGAGTGAAAACGGCCGGCAGATCTTCTACTCTGCCGATGCCTTCACCAATGTCAAAAGTGCTCACTGCCGGCATGGTGTCAATCACACGGAGATTACCTTTGAAACCGAATGCGGTCTGCGCATCCGGCGGCTGATCTTCATCCTGCCGCAGCAGCCGGGTTTCCCGGATGCCGTGGAAGTACAGCGGGTTACCATCGAGAATCTTTCAGGCAGAACCCGGAATCTGCGCCTGACGGCCACCGGCATGTTCGGCATCACCGATCCCAATACCCTGACCAGTGATATCGTCTATGCCAACGTCGTGGCGGAAAGCGAACTGTACTGCCAAGATGGACATCCGGCCGCCATGACCGTGCACCATAAGCCGAAAGCCTGCGACAGTGAAAAGCGTTTTGCCATGCTGGTGTGCGATGGGCAGATGATGGATGAATTCTGCAGCAATGCCGCTGCTTTCCTGGGCCGGGGTTCCTATGAACATCCGGAAAACCTCGCCCGTCTGGACTGCAGCCATACCCGCCGGGGCGCCGCGTTCTTTGCGATGGCCAAGAACTTCACCCTGCAGGATGCGCCGGTTACGATCGATCTCTATGCCGGCATGTCCACTGCCCCGGAAGATGTCCGGCCGCTGTTTGATGAGCAGCTGCAGGCCCTGTGCGACTTTGCCCGGCAGCCGGAAAACCTGACGGCCGTATTCCAGACCATGCTGGAGGAACAGCAGGCATACCGTTCTTTCCTGCAGATCCATACCGGTGATCCGCAGACCGATGCCTATCTGTCCCGCAGCCTGCCCTTCCAGGTGCTCTATCAGACCTATGTGTCGCGTTCGTTTGCCTGGACCCAGAAAGCGTACCGGGAAACCGGCTTCCGCGAGATCCAGGATCTCTACGCTTCCATGTATTATTTCCATGCCCAGGGCAAGGATGCCCTGATCCGCGAACTGCTGTCCGCCTGGATCGTCAATGTCTTCCCGATGGGCTATGCCTACCATAACTTCACCACCCGCGGCAAGGAACCGGGCATGTGCTCGGACGACCAGCTGTGGCTGGTGCAGGCAGTATACCGCTATGTCACATTAAGCAATGATACGGCCTTCCTGCGTCAGGAGTTCCCCATGGCCGGCTCGAACCGGACCCGGACCCTGCTGGAAACACTGAAGGCAATCCTGCTCTATTCCGGCCGGATTTCCGTCGGGAAACACCGCCTGCCGCTGCTGGATACCGCCGACTGGAATGATACGCTGCGGCTGGACCGCGGTGTCATGCACGGACCGGAAAAGGAACAGCTCTACCGCCGGC
>JAFWEA010000337.1 GCA_017543005.1 Solobacterium sp.
GAACGTTTTCAGGCTTTTCTCAACAATGAACCGGCTGACCGGGCGCCTGCGGCCTTTTTCCATCATTACACCACGGCCCAGGAATACGTCACCGGACTGAAGGAACCGCGTTTCTTTGAAAAGAACGTGGCCGGGCACCTGGTTTCCCGGAAACAGGATGATCCGGATATTCTCAAGATCATGAATGATGTACTGATGCTGATGCCGGTGGACTGCTCCATGGTCAAGGAAGCCAAGGACCTCAAGGA
Source organism: Solobacterium sp. (assembly GCA_017543005.1). Taxonomy (GTDB): domain Bacteria; phylum Bacillota_I; class Bacilli_A; order Erysipelotrichales; family Erysipelotrichaceae; genus Bulleidia. Next base: position 249 of record JAFWEA010000337.1, read on the forward strand.
TATCATCCCGCCGGACATGGATTCCCTGTATGTGCAGAAGACCCGGGAACTGACCGAACGGGTTCTGAAGTACTGGGAAGGGGAAGACCTGCCGGTGTTTGCAACCGGGTTCTCGCCGCTGTTTGTGCTGGACTATGCCCTGAAGTTTGCGGACAGCCAGCATGTCAGCCACCTTGCCGAGTATGCTGCGGCGGATCCGGAAGCCTTCACCATCGCCCTGGAGAAGATCGAGGACATCACCGTGAAGATCTTCAGAATGCTGATGGATGACTATCATCTCGACGGCATCTACTTCAGTGTCAACAACCAGAATCACCTGCTGCCGGATGAAACCTACCGTGAACTGGTTACCCCGGTCGAGAAGCGGATCCTGATGGCCATCAATGACAAGGGCACCAGCATCCTGCATATCTGCGGCTACGGCGGCCTGACCAACAACGTGCATCTGTATGAAGACTATGACGCCAGCGCCATCAACTGGGCTGTCCACGCCGAGGGTGTATCGCTGCGGGAAGGCAAGGAACTCTTCCATGGCAAGCCGGTCATGGGCGGGTTTGCCCAGAATACCATCATCTACAAGGGCACCGAGGAAGAGATCAAGGCCGAGGTCAAGCGGATCCTTGACGATGCCGGTCAGGTCGGCGTCATGATCGGGGCGGACTGCACAGTGCCGAACGATATCGATGAAAAGCACTTTGCCTGGGTGCGTGAGGCGTGTGAGGAATACGCCGGCGGGCACAGTGAGGAGGCTGTATGAACAAACGTGAGCGCTTTGAAGCGTTCCTGAACAATGCCCCGGTGGACCGGGTGCCGAGCGGGATCTTCCATCACTACATGCCGACCCCGGAATGGCTGGCCGGCACAAAGGAACCGCGTTCGTTTGAAAAACTGGTCGCCGGGCAGTTGGTAACCAAGCGCCGCACCGACCCTGACATCTGCAAGATCATGAACGATGTGCTGATGATCATGCCGATTGATGTCTCGATGGTCAGGGAACCGAAGGACCTGAAGGATGTCATTCCGCCGGCCATGGATTCGATCTATGTCAGCCGGACGCTGGAACTGACGGAGCGGGTGCTGAAGTTCTATGAAGACGAGGACATCCCGTCCTTTGTGACCAGCTTTGCGCCGATCTTCTCGCTGCGCCACCGCCTGGAGGACAACGATCCGAACCACCGGGATGTCATGGGCGAACTGTTTGCGGCGGACCCGCAGGCAGCGTATGACGGCATGAAGACCGTGGCCGAGCGGACGATGGAGATTCATCAGAAACTCTTTGACGAATTCCCGCTGGACGGCATCTACTTCAGTGTAAACAA
>JAFWEA010000338.1 GCA_017543005.1 Solobacterium sp.
CCCCACATCCATGAATGAGACGGTAATCGGATCTTCATCGGAATAAAACGGTAGGAGATTCTTTTCGTCCGCGTACCAGCAGAACGCCAGCAAGGCGATGCACAGTATGGATTTCAGAACGGATCCGGTTCTGCTGCGCGGGTATGGAAAGACTGCCAGGGCCGTAAACAGCATGATATAGGAATACTGTATATGCCGGAAAAAACCGCCTATAAACAGGCATAAGGCGGCCATGGACAGCAGGAGCCGAAACACAATTTCCGGGGAAAGTCCCTCTTTTTTCTTTCTCATGCCTCTATTATAAGCGTCCCGGCATGCGGAAGAAAGAAAATGACAGCTGCTGCTGTCATCCTCTGCAAACTTCGACAAAGTGGCGGAACAGGGTCATGCTGGCATCATCGGTTGCCGCAGTGAACTCCGGATGCCACTGGACACCGAAGACATAACGGTAACCCGGCAGATAAGCAGCTTCTACGAGCCCGTCATCACTCTTTGCCATGATCACCAGATCCTTTGCCGGGTCCTTGATGCCCTGATGATGCACGCTGTTGACCATCAGTTTTTCCTGCGGGATCAGTTCAGCCAGCGGGGTTCCGGCAATGATGTTGACCGCATGGGACAGTTCACTGAACGGCGGCTGCTGGCGGTGAATGACATCCTTGCCCAGCTGGGTCGGGATATCCTGGTACAGAGTGCCGCCCAGGGCGACATTCAGCAGCTGCAGACCGCGGCAGAATCCGAAGACCGGTTTATCCAGTTCCATCATCTTCTTCAGCAGTGCGATTTCTGCATCATCTCTGGCCGGGGTTGTCGGGCCGCAGCATGGCAGCTTCTCTTCGCCGTACAGCGCCGGTTCCAGGTCCGGTGCACCCGGCATCAGCAGGCCGTCAATCAGTCCGGCACTGCGCTCAACAATCTCCGCTTCGGCACAGACCGGCAGCAGCACCGGCACCGCTCCGGCTGCCAGCAATGCCGTCATGCACTGCTGCACAACATAGTATGTATTGTCATCATCATCAATCATGGGAATAATACCGATTACAGGTTTCATATAAAATTCCTCCTGATTTAATAAGATACACGAATATTAAAAAAGAGACAACTCATATGAGCTGTCTCTCTGTTGTTCAGCGGACTTTGTCCTTCAGGCTCTTGGATGCCTTGAAACCCGGAACCTTGGTCGCATTGATTTCAATTGCTTCCTTGGTCTGCGGATTGATGCCGGTCCGGGAAGCTCTTGTCTTCACTTCGAATCTGCCGAAGCCGGTAATGTCAACCCGTTCACCCTTGATCAGTGCATCGGTAATTGTATCGAAGACGAGATCCAGGATTTCCGCGGATTCCTTTTTTGTCAGATCATGCTGGTCAGCGATGACCTCAGAGATGAATTTTTTGTTGATACTGTCCATGATTTGATTCCTCCATTCAGACAAATTCTTGGTCACAGACAGAAACCGCGGAAATCATCTTTTCAATGATCTCATCAATTTCTGCCCGGCTGAGGTTTTTGACTCCGGCCGCATTGCGGTGACCGCCGCCTCCGTACTGTCTTGCAATCTCATTGACGGCAATATGCTTTGAACGCAGCGAGCCGTCATATCTGTCATCGTTGGGGTCTTCATGCTGAGTAAAGATGGCCCAGGTCTGGAACTCCCTGACATGGCCAAGATCATCAATGAAGTTTCTTGCCTGTGATCCCGTCATATGCCAGTCAAGCAGTTCCTGACGGTTCAGAATCACACAGGCAGAAGATTCCCTGATCATAACAGAACGGCGGATGAAGCCGGAGAAGCTGAATTCTTGCAGAGTCTGATCGAAAAGCTCACGGTTCAGCTCAGGAATATGAATTCCTTTGGTTGCCAGCCATGAAGCAGCCGCCAGAGTGGATGCAGTTGTATTTGCTGTTCGGAAGCACAGTGTATCGGTAAGCAGGCCGCGGTAAAGACATTCCGCAGTACGCAGAGATACGCTGTATTCAGGTTCCAGCGAAGCAAACAGATGTGCGAGTATTTCACAGACTGCAGCGGCTTTTTCATCCACATAACTGAGATCCCCGAAAGGTTCCAGATCGGGATGATGATCAATTTTGATCTGATAGGCAGCCTGGGCAAACCGGGCATCATCCACCCGGTCTTTTCCGGCTGTATCCAGGATGACCGCCGTACTGCGCCGGATGACATCATCATCAGCCTGGTCACTGACCGGGAAGTCCCCCTGTATCCCCTGCTCAAACCCGAGGGCCAGAACAGTCTTGTCAGGGAAGTTCTCCTGGAGCCAGTACTTCAGTCCGAACTGGGCCCCAAGGGCATCGCAGTCCGGCCGCTGATGCCGGAAGATCGTTATGATATCCGCTGCTTTCAGTCTTTCCGCAATCTGTATTCCAGACATCTTACAGACCAAGCAGACGGACTGTATCGCGGGCAATCATCAGTTCTTCATTGGTCGGGACAATCCAGACGGCAATCTTGGAATCCGGCTTGGAGATCAGGCATTCCTTGCCGTGGATCTGGGCATTCAGATCATAGTCGATGCTCAGTCCCATGCCCTCTTCGAGGTGCTTCAGGACCCGCTCACGCATGAAGACGTCGTTTTCACCGAGACCTGCTGTGAAGGCGATGGCATCCACATGACCAAGTTCCATATAGTAGCCGCCGACGACGTTGACGACACGGTTGCGGTACAGGTCAGTTGTCAGGATGGCACGTTCGTTGCCTTCGTTGACGGCAGCCTGAATGTCACGGGCATCACTGGAGATGCCGGAAACACCGAGCATACCGGACTTCTTGTTCAGATAGTCATCCATTTCTTCCGGTGTGCAGCCGAGCTTCTTCATCATGTAGAAGACGACGGTCGGGTCGATATCACCGGAACGGGTACCCATCATGATGCCGCCCAGCGGGGTCAGACCCATGGAGGTGTTGATGCACTTGCCGTTTTTGATGGCAGTAATGGAAGCACCATTGCCCAGGTGGCAGGTAATCATGTTCATTTCCCTGTAGTCACGGCCCATCAGCTCGGCAGTTCTGCGGTTGACATACATGTGGCTTGTGCCGTGAGCGCCGTAACGGCGGATCTTATAATCTGTATACCAGTTGTAAGGTACCGGGAACATATAGGATTCAGCCGGCATGGTCTGATGGAAAGCGGTATCGAAGACAAAGACATGGCCGATGTTCGGCAGCGCTTCCTTGAATGCATGGTAGCAAACCAGGTGAGCATGGTTATGCAGCGGCGCGAGTTCCTTCAGCTCATCAACTTTGGCAACGACATCGTCATCAACGACGACAGACTGATCAAAATAGGAACCGCCCTGGACGATCCGGTGGCCGGCACCCTGAATTTCGTCAAGCGAAGCAACAATCTTGTGTTCAACAAGAGACTTCAGCAGCATGTCGACGGCTGCCTTGTGGTCCGGCAGCGGCAGTTCTGTCTGAATCTTCTCCCCGTTGACCTTGATGGTGAACATACCCATCTTCTGGCCGATCCGTTCAGCCTGACCAGATGTCAGAACTGTTTCACTCGGCATGTCATAAAGCTGGAACTTCAGCGATGATGACCCGGAATTAACTGAAATAACCTTACTCATTTTTTCCTCCTCCGATTTCAGTATCGATACACTGATCTACCAGCCTGTTGATGCCGGCGTCAGCGGTTTTCTTGATTTCCCTGTACAGCTGCATGCGCTTTTCGTAGGCAGCCGCCATATGCAGGGTATTTTCGTAATGCAGCAGTTCATCCCTGCATCGCTTAATCATATCATGAACTGCCGCCCTGCTCACATTTTCCATCTCGGCAATTTCCTGCAAAGACAGGTCATTGCGGAAATAATAGTCACAGATGCGCTGCTGCTTGTCGGTCAGCAGTTCTTCATAGAAGTCGAGACAGAGATTCATTTGGATTCTGTCATCCATTCAGCATGCCCTCCGCAATACTGTACAGATATGCATCGAGATCAAACGGCCGCAGGTCTTCGGGCTGTTCGCCCAGGCCCAGATAGAGAACCGGCAGTTCGAGCTGGTGCTTGATGGCCAGGACAATGCCGCCCTTGGCCGTGCCGTCCATCTTGGTCAGGATAATGCCGTCCAGCTTTGTAGCCTCGTTGAAGATCTCAGCCTGGGCCAGACCGTTCTGACCGGTGGTCGCATCCAGGATCAGCCACGTGTTGTGCGGCGCCCCGGCGATTTCGCGTCCGGCTACCCGGTTCATCTTGCTGAGTTCCGCCATCAGGCCCTGCTTGTTCTGCAGCCGGCCGGCGGTATCGCACAGCAGGATATCGATGTTGTTGTCTTTGGCATAACG
>JAFWEA010000339.1 GCA_017543005.1 Solobacterium sp.
CGCTGCCGATGACGGTGTCATGCCGCAGACCGAGGAAGCCATTGACCATGCCCGGGCTGCCAATGTCCCGATCATCGTTGCCGTCAACAAGATGGATAAGCCGGATGCCAATCCGGACCGGGTCAAGAGCGAAATGGCCGATCACGGCATCATGCCGGAAGAATGGGGCGGCGATACGATTTTCGTCAATACTTCCGCAAGAAACGGCGACGGTATTCCGGAACTGCTGGAAACCATCCTGACTGTTGCGGACGTCAAGGAACTCAAGGCCAATCCGGAACGACTGGCCATCGGCACCGTCATTGAAGCCAAGCTGGACAAAGGCCGCGGCCCGGTCGCAACCCTGCTGGTCCAGAAGGGCACCCTGAAGCAGGGCGATCCGGTGGTCGTCGGTACATGCTATGGCAAAGTCAGACGGATGACCGATGAAGACGGCGTCGAACTCAAGACCGCCGGCCCGAGCACCCCGGTCGAGATTATCGGTCTGAATGACGTGCCGGAAGCCGGTGATATTTTCCGGGCCTTCGACAACGAAAAGGAAGCCAGAGCCCTGGCTGACAGAAGAAACCGTCGGAAGATCGAACAGCAGCGCAAGCGCACATCCGCCATGTCGCTGGAAGATCTCTCCAAGGAAATCGAAGCCGGCGAAATTCAGGAAATCCCGGTCATCATCAAGGCCGACGTACAGGGTTCTGCCGAAGCCGTCCGCTCCTCTCTCGAGAAGCTGGATGTCAAGGGCGTCAAGGTCAATGTCATCCACAGCACTGCCGGCGCAATCAGCGAATCCGACATCATGCTGGCGGATGCGTCCAAGGCCATGATCATCGGCTTCAACGTCCGTCCGGATGCCAATATCCGCAAGAAGGCAGACGATGCCGGTGTTTCGATCCGGCTGCACAACATCATCTACAAGGCAACCGAGGAAATGGAAAATGCCATGAAGGGCATGCTGGCCCCGGTCTATACCGAAGTCATTATCGGTCAGGCCGAAGTCCGGGAGATCTACAAGGTTTCCAAGGTCGGTACAATCGGCGGCTGCATGGTTACGGACGGCAAGCTGGTTTCGCACTGCGGCATCCGGCTGATCCGGGAAGGCATTGTCATCTATACCGGCAAGCTGGCTTCCCTGAAGCGGTTCAAGGATGATGCCAAGGAAGTCGTCAGCGGCTATGAATGCGGCATCACGATCGAAAACTATAACGACCTCAAGATCGGCGATATTATCGAAGCATATCAGGAACAGGAAGTTCCTGCCGAGGTATAAGCATGAGCAGCATCAAGCAGAAGCGTCTGGAAGGAATCATCCGCAAGGACATTTCTGATATCATTCAGTTCGATCTGAAAGATCCTGATGTCGGCTTTGTGACCATCACGGATGTGGAAGTCTCCAATGACCACAGCTATGCGACGGTATACTGCACATTTCTCGGCAAGCAGCCGCGCAATGACGCCGGCCTGAGAGCGCTGAACCGGGCCAGGGGCTATATCCGCACCCAGCTCAGCCAGCGGCTCGATATCAGGCGGACGCCGGAGCTGACGTTTGTCCAGGACAAGTCCATGGAAAACGGCCGGCACATTGATGAAATCCTGCAGAAGATTCACGAATCAGAATAAGCCATGTGAAAAACATGGCTTTTTTTTGCGTTCACCGGTATAAACGGCAAATCCCTGCGAATACAGTCATTAGAAAGCGAGGGAAAAGACCATGAGAACGATTACCGTAGAACCCGAGATGCTGGAAGCCTGTGCGGCCAGAATGGATGAAACCAATCAGGATTACCAGCATACCTGCCGGCAGCTGTTTGACGCCGTAGACACGATGAAAGCCGGCTGGCAGGGCAAGGACAACACTGCCTTCAGCAACCAGATCTATCGCTTTGAAGCAGATTTCAGGGAAATGTCGCTGCTGTGCAGCCAGTACAGTGAATTCCTGCGGCACTCGGCCCGGGCTTACCGGGAAATGCAGGATGACCTGGCCGCCCAGGCAGCCATGCTGGCGTAGAAAGGAAGGTCGGAAACGATGAATAATCTGAAGATTTCTCTGGCGGAAGTCAATGAATGCGCAGCCCGTATCAGAGCCGCAAACCAGACGATGTATGAACTGCTTTCCCGCATGAAGAAGGAAATGAATGACACCAACATTTCATGGATCTCCGAAGGCGGCGAAACAATCCGGGCCCGCTTCAATCAGTTTGCGTCCCGGTTTGAAATCCAGAAGGAAACGATTGAATCCTACGCCAGGTTTCTGGATCGGACGGTGGCAGGCTATGACACCCTTGAAACGACCATCACATCGAATGCGTCGGGTATTCAGGCCTGACCTGCTGCTGCTCTTACTGGCTGTCATGCTTGGTGTTTCTTCCGGCTGTGCCAAGGAACCGGAAGAAACACTTCTGCTCGGTGAGTGGATCAGCACAGTCATAGAGAAAGCCGGCATTGAATCTGCCGCCGGCAACGTCCCGTATTTTCTCAATATCACTCAGGATTCCCAATATTTTACCCCTGTGCAGGCAGCGACTGACTGGGGAATCCTGTCCCCGGATTATCCGTTTGATCCGGAACAGAAGCTGGACCGCAGATGGACAGCCTTCACACTGGTCCGGCTGGCCGGTCTTTCATCAGAGGAGAACCTGCCGATCCGGGATATCGGTTCTGACCCGTTCCGCAAGGAGATCGTAACTGCCGCGGCCCGGGGCCTGATGAGTACTGATAAAAACGGCTGCTTTCATCCGGAGGACTACATATCTGCGAAAGAGGCAGAAGCACTGCTGGACCAGGTTATTTCCTACATGGATACCTGTCATGCCGAGACCGGCAAGGCGGAAATCAAATGGAATGAAGACGCCGAGATTACCAGGGCTGAAGTAAAAGCCTTTGACAAGGAAACGATGACGGCCAGGTTCGCCGGCGATGATCGGATCAGTCCGGGTCAGTACGTTGCCATTCCGGAAAACGGTTCGGATGTCCTGTACCACATTGACGGCGTCACAGATGATCCGGAAGGACAGACTGCTTTTCTGGAACCGGCATCCGCAGATGAACTGATTGAAGACCTGGATTTGGAAAATGAATTCACGGTGGATTTTACCCAGGCTGAGATCACCGATCTGTTTCAGAACGAGATCCAGACGGAAACTTCCTATGTGGAACCGACCAACATTCATCTGATGGCCGCCCGGCCACTGACCCGCAGCACAACGATCAACGGTTATACCGTCAGTTATTCCGTAACGGCAGCCGGCATCCGGGCCGGGGTATCCAGAAAGCTGACGGATCATGAACAGGTGACGGCGGAACTGGAACTGTGCCGGCTGAAGCCTGTCTATCGCTGGAAGATGCAGAAAGGGAAAGTGGAAGAGGGATATCTGCGGCTGGATTTCACAACCCTGGAATCCCTGCGCTTTCAATCCCGTCATGCCCGGCAGAAATACGGTGATCTGAGCAAGCTGGATGCGGCTGATTTTCCCGGTACGATCAGGAATCTGTTTCAAGATGAAAAGACCGTACTGACCGTGCCGCTGTGTGAAGTAAAGGTCCCGCTGCCGGATCTGCCGATGCTGTATCTCGATATCGTGCTGCATCTGAAGATGTATGTGAGCGGCCGGGTGGAACTGGCCTTGTCGCAGAACCATCGGATCGGCATGGAGATCCACAATCAGGCCATGCGGCCGATCAGTGAACACGATAATAAAGCCGAAGCTTCCATCCAGGCCGACAGCGGTCTGACGGGCGGCCTGCAGTTCGGGTTGAACCTGCAGAATTTCAAACTGGCTGATGTCAGCGCCGAAGCCGGGGCCAAGGCAAAACTGGCGACGGTCATGCACCTGTATGACAGCGAAGGAAATCATACCGTTACACAGACAGACCTGCCGGCCGATTATGTCAGTGATATGGCGGAAGGCAACGGCAATGTGCTTGTCTGCACCGATATGAATGCCTACTGGATCAGCAGTCTGAATCTGAATTCCGGCGGTACACTGGCCGGCAAGCTGGGCTTCGGCAAATCCATCCATCTGCTGGATGAAAAGTCCGGAAAACTGTTTCCCGGCAAAAGAACACATATGGAAAACGGTCATTTCGTGGATCACTGCACCCGCGGCAGCCGGCCGCGTAAAAAGGAGCGTCAGAAGCCGGATGCGGCCCAGCTGGATCTGAATGTCTACAGTCTGATCCTGGCCCCGGATGAAACCGGAACGGTTACCCTGAAGGTTCTTCCCGAGGGCTACCGGACTGAGGATATCCGCTATGAATCCCTGGATCCGATGATTGCGTCAGTGGATGGTGCCGGCAATGTAACGGGCATCAGTGAAGGCAGCACCATCATCAGGATCCACACCGATGATGAGGTCTATTCCATGCAGTGCAGCATCACCGTCAGAAACGGAAAGAAAGAATGATTGTCTATTTTGAACATGAAGGATCCGTCAATGCCAAAGTGCTGCAGGAAGGCAGAAATACCGTGGCTGCAGGAAACTGTGAAGCGGTATTTTTCTGCCGTAACAGTGAGGTGACCGTCCGCTTTCCAGATCATAAGGATATCGCTGTGCTCCATCTGAAACCGGGACAGAAGCTCAGTCTTGATGATGCCGGTATCTATGCAGCGTTTTCCCCGTATTCCGCCGGTTATGCCAGCTTCAAAAAATACCGGCTTCCGGCCCGGACAGTCTGGATCGGTACCGATGTGGAAGATGATGTTTATCTGCAGAATACAACTGCCGAAGAGATCCGGATCTGTATGAATCCGGCAGGGCCGGAACTGATCTGTCAGGTTGGCCGGATTTCCATAAACGGCCGGAATGTCAGTAAGTGCAATCTGAAAGCAGGGGACTGTGTCAGGACAGAGAATCTTGTCTTTTATTATCATCCCGAGTTTCTGATGATCAATCAGACGGAAAATGTGTATATCTCTTTGATAGCCTGGGAACCGGGAATGACGCAGGCCCTGTCAGTACCACATTCAAAAGCGCTGAAACCGGAATACCGCCGGATCAGCATGGACAGTGAATATCATGAAGATCTGCTTGATCCGCTGCCGTACAATGACACCCGGAAAAACCCGCTGATCTTCTCTATGGGCCCGGCCATTACCATGGCTTCCGCTTCTCTGGCCGGAGGTATCCTATCGTTTTACAACGGCATGCTCAACGGCAGAAGGGTAACGGAACTGCTGCCGGGGATCCTCCTGCCGGCGGTCATGCTGGTCAGCGCCTTGATCTGGAATCCGGTTCAGAGACTGTATGAAAAGCATCGGGAAAAGAATTATGAAAAATACCGTCAGGCTTCCTATCTGCATTATCTGCAGACGGTGCAGACCAGGATCATCCGGTTTCAGCAGGAATACTTTGCGGCCGTCAACAGCAGTTTTTATCCGCCTGGTACATTGATTCAGAACTGGCGCAATAGGGAGAAGATATGGCAGAAAACACCGCTGCATGGTGACTGGCTGTATATCCGTATCGGCCTGGGTACCGTAAGGACTCCCGTCCGGCTCAACAGCCGGTTTCACTGGCAGTCCGGGGACAGCCTCAGCACGGAAATTGAAATACTGAAACTGCGCTGCAGCAGCAGTGAGCATCAGCCTGTTCTTTACCGCTTTGACCCCGGCTCCGGTACGGCCGTCCTGGTGACTGAACGCACACTGATCCCGGTGCTGTCCGGGCTGCTTCTGCAGATCTGTTCCTATCATCATCCGGAGTACCTGAAAACGGCCATATTTGCGCCGGGAAAGGTTTTACGGGAAAATCCCTGGCTGCTGCGGATACCGCACGAATTTGCCCTGAAACCGGTCCGTACGCGGCTTGTGGCAACGGATCAGAAAGAACTGCAGGCAGTGCTTGATATCTTCGACCAGAATGAAGATCTGCAGTTCCTGCTGTTCGATCTGACGGGTGAACTGAAGCTGTCTTTGCGGAATAACGTACATGTCATTCATATGACAGACAGCACGATTCCTTACGATGCGGAAACAGTCATAGACTATAACAGTTATCGGATCATAAAGAAGGAAGACATACAGGAGTTTGTTCCGGATCCTCTGCCGGAAATCGATTTATACTGCCTGTTTTCTGATGCCGGGATCAGCGGGAATGATATGCATCAGCAGCATATTTCCGGATGCACTTTCTATGATCTGCATGCGGTCTATGATACTGCCGGACTGAAAATCAAAGAGAACTGGCAGACGAATATACCAGGCAGGGAACTGGCAGCCCCCATCGGTATGGATGCCTCCGGCAGTGTGATCTGGCTGGACCTGCATGAAAACAGACAGGGCCCGCATGGGCTGATTGCCGGCATGACCGGCAGCGGCAAGAGTGAACTGATCATTACCATGATCCTGTCTCTGGCCGTGCGCTACAGCCCGGATGAAGTGCAGTTTGCCGTGATTGATTTCAAGGGCGGAGGAGCCGCTTCGGCTTTTCATAATGAACAGTGGAAACTGCCTCATCTGATCGGTAATATCTCTAATCTTGAACCCGAGGATATGAACCGGTTTCTTACTGCTTTCCGGCAGGAATGTGAAAGCCGGGAAAGGGATTTCCGCATCCTGGCAGGAAAGACCGGAACAGCCGTCATGAATCTGGCCGGTTACCGGCAGGCCTGGACCGGTGAATATGGTCTGCCGTATTATGCCGAACTGATCATCATTGCGGATGAATTTGCTGAACTCAAGACACAGCAGCCGGAATTCATGCAGGAACTCATCAGTATTGCCAGGGTCGGCAGAAGTCTTGGCATTCACCTGATTCTGGTCACCCAGAAACCGGCCGGCGTGATCGACGAACAAATCAGAGCCAACTGCCGTTTCCGCATCTGTCTGAAGGTGCAGGACCGGCAGGATTCCATGGAAGTACTGCAGGATGGCTGTGCATCCGCCATCCGCCGGACAGGGGAGTTCTATATGCTTTGTGACAATATGCTTCAGCATGGCTTCGGTGGTTATGTCCATGCGGACGAAGATATGCAGACGCAGTATATCGAACAATTGGACAGACAACTGAGTGTATCCGCCGTATGGTCTGCCGGCGGCAGGCTGCAGCGCACCCAGCTGCAGGCCGTCATGCAGGAAATCATGCGGCAGCCGGAAGCGGCTGTTCAGCGCACGCCGTTCTGTCTGCCGTTTCCCCAGTGCGGGACCATTCATGACCGTAAAAGAGAAGCCGGCATGCTGGGAATCCTGGATGATTACCGGCATCGGAAAATTCTGCCGTTTTCAGCCGGCCAGGAAGCCGGTATCACAGCCGTTTACTGCCGCGATCGCAGCATCAAGGAAATGTTTCTGGAGACACTGGTGTATACGCTCATGGAAAACAGCAGTGACTGCGAAATCTACATTGCGGACCCGCTGAATCTTCTTCCTGATCAGCTGAAGGAGTCCGTTAGGATCATTGATATCCTGCGGGAAGTTGACAAGGAGAAAACCATGAACATGATCCGTCATTTCAAGGATCCTGGATCGAAACGGTATCTGATCCTGACTGATACAGGTATGACATATGCCGATGATGAGATCCGCAGCGCCCTGCAGGAACTGTATTCCCATGTCCGCAATGATCATCTGCATATCTTTCTGTTCGGTTCCACGGCTGCTTCGATTTCCTATCGCGATCTCGCGCTGGCCGATGTGCGCATTGCCCTGAAAAATGACAATCTGCAGGAACTGACGGCCATCTTTGAAAAGCCGGTCCGCAAGGCTGTCAGACAGGAACGCCGCATGCTGGTGTGGAACGGTCAGCTGTATGAAGGTGTGTGGTATAGGTGCACAAAAGATGATCTGAATACGCTGATCAAACAGGAAAAACCGAAAGCAAAGTATGAGATTCCGCATATGCCGGCATGCCTGAAGGTCTGTGAACATAAAGAAGATGAGATTGTACTGGGCAAAGACCGGGACACCTATGAATGGGTTATGGTGCCAAAAGATAAGAATCTGGTGGTGCTGTCCACATATGCCGATGAGGCCGACTTTTTGCTGGAACGTCTGCAGCGCGAAGGAAACCTGTGTGAAGCGGATGAGATCATTTCCGGACAAAAGACCGGGATATTCTGTCTGACTGCTGAAATGTACCAGCTGATGAAAGATCAGCTGCCCTCAGGAATACCGATCCTTTATGTCGGCGCCGGCTTTCATGAGCAGTATCTGTTTCGGACCAAAACCCCGGTTACCTTGGGTGAAAAGGATGCGGTTCTGTTTGAACGGCACAGAAGCAGGGTGATCCGCCTTGCCGAATAAACCACAGCAGATTCACATCATTCTCTATCCGGTCACCGCTGCCGGATACTATGAATTCACCGTTACTTCCACCATGACCTTCCGGCAGATTATTTCATTGCTGCAGAATAAAACCGGGATCCTGCAGGAAAAGAATCCCGGTAATGCGGCAGTATTTGAACGGCAGTCCATGCAGTACTGTGACCCGGATGTCAGACTGGACCGGCTCAACGTACAGGACGGCATGACGTTTCTTGTTTACTGATCGAAGCGGCGGCGGAAGGTGCACTTTTGGCAGAGCGGTTCGCTCAGACGGTGCTGCCGGAAACCGCTGATGAGATCCTGATATCGTTTAGATGCAAGAATCTCCTGCAGGGACTGCTGAAAGATATTGCCAAGGGCAATGCGGCCATGGGCATCCAGGCAGCAGGGCACAACCGTGCCGTCGGACAGGATGGCCAGCTGATTGATGCCGCCAAGGCACGTTCCTTTTGTACTGTCATCATCAGCCTGTTCCGGCCAGGTGAAGGCATTGTCAAAATCAACATAGACATTCGGCAGGATAGAATAATTATCCGTCCGGCCTGTCGGCTTCATATCATAGCGACTGCGGATCAGGTCCAGGCATTGTTTTGTTTTCGGCATGTCAGCCTGATCATCCCGCCAGAAGCGGATCTCACAATAGGGATGTCCGGCGGCGGAAGCCTTTTCGCAGAAAGCAAGAATCGTATTCATATATTCTGCCGGATCGGGATCAGGCTGATATTCAATGCTCTGCAGGGAAAAGGATATCTTGCGCAGTGAGGGGTGATCCGCCAGGTCAGACCAGCGGTTCAGATAGGTTGCATTGGTAACCAGCTGGATATGAAAGCCACGATCATCACAAATCTGCAGCAGTTCTTCCAGATGCGGATGCATCAGCGGTTCGCCCTGAACGTGCAGGTAGATGTACTTTGTCAGCGGCTCGATTTCATCGAGAATATGCGAAAACTCCTGAACTGACATATGGCGGGGCGCCCGGCTGTTCTTGTCGCAGAACGCGCAGTTTAGGTTGCATGTATTGAGGATTTCGATATAAACACGCTTGATCATTCTGTTTTATGCCAGTCACTGCCCCGGCACCAGAGCGAAAGCTGTTCCTGATTGGCAAGCGAAGAAAGAAAATTCTTCCGGGCCTGCGGATATTTTTTATAAAGGTCCTGCAGGAGTTCCTTGACTTCCTGCCGTTCGGTATGGCCGTCATTCGGGCAGGTGCTTTCTACGATCGGCAGCTGAAGTTCCTGCAGGGCGGTCTGCCGGATATCATCCTCAAAGCAGTAGACCAGCGGCCGGATAAAATCCATATTGGTATTGCTCAGGTGCATGGCCGGCGTAAAGGTGGCAATTCTGGCCCCGTGCAGCATGTTCATGAACAAGGTTTCAATTGCGTCGTCCGCATGATGGGCAAATGCCGTTTTATTACAGCCGTATTCTTTTGCGGCCTTGACGATGGCACCTTTTTTCAAGGTGCTGCAGAGACTGCAGTCAATGGTCCCGTTGCGGCGGGGATGCAGCTGCAGGATATCGTACAGCCGGGTCGGATAATCAAGATAGGGAATCTCGTTTTCTTCCATATACGCACGCAAAGATGAAAAATCCATGCCCGGAAAGCCCATCTCCAGATGAACTCCAAGTACGGTGAATTCCTTGCTGTCATAGCGTCTGGCAATATATCTGTACTGGTGCAGGGCCTTCAGCAGCAGCACGCTGTCCTTGCCGCCGGAAACCCCGACACAGATCTTGTCACCGTCATTGATCAGACCGAAATCAACATCTGCGCGGCGGATTGCACCGAGAATCTTTTTATATGACATGGCCGTCCTTTCCGTGCAACATTATAACATCAGCGTGTATAATATGGCTGATTATGGATACTGTACTGCTTATCAACAAACCGGCCGGACTGACATCTTTTGATGTGGTCGCAAGATGCCGGCGCATTCTGCATGAAAAAAAGGCAGGTCATACCGGCACCCTGGATCCGGAAGCTTCCGGGCTGCTGATTGTCCTGACCGGAAAATATACAAAATATCTTCCTTACTGTGTACATCATCATAAACAATATGCGGCTGAATTCCGTCTCGGCATGAAAAGCAACACCGAAGACATCTGGGGAGACGTCATTTCAACCGGGCTGAAAGCATCGCATACAGAGGCTGAAATTCAGGTCCTGGCGGACCGCATGCTGGGCCGGTACATGCAGATTCCGCCGATGTTCTCAGCCTTGAAGAAAGACGGCCGCAAACTGTACGAGTATGCCCGCAAAGGTATTGAAGTGGAACGGGAACCGCGGGATTGTTTTATTGATTCCCTGACTGTCCATAAGCTGGATGAGGACCGCTGGTCCCTGGAGGCTACGGTTTCTTCCGGTACCTATATCCGCACATTGATTACAGACCTGGCTGCTTCAGCCGGTGAAGATGCGGTCATGAGCGCCCTGGTCAGAACCGGAATCGAACAGTTATCACTGGAGGAAGCTGTATCCCTTGATGCACTTTCCCTTGATCATCTGCCGGCCTTTGATATTGCCCGCATCCTGGATCCGGAACTGCCGCTGGTGGAAGTGCAGGACCCGCTGCCGGTATACAGAGGCATGACAGTTGCATTGCCCCGGGATGATGAAATTGTGATTCTCTGCTACAATAAACAAATACTGGCAGCATATGAACGCCGTGATGACGGTCTGTATCACTGCCGGAGGGGATTGTTCTGATATGAGAATTATCAAAATTGACCTGCAGAAACCTGTACAGCATACATTTCCGGTGATTGCCTGCATCGGTTATTTTGACGGTATGCACAAAGGTCACCAGGCGCTGATTGAAAAGACAATCTCCATGGCCAGGGACAGGCGCTGTGAATCCGGCCTGATCACCTTTGATCCGGATCCCTGGGTAACACTGAACAAAGAACAGCATGTCACGCATGTCAATACGATGCGGCAGCGGATCAATCTGGCGGCCCGCATGGGAATTCAGAATATTATCATCCTCAATTTCACGGAGGAAATGTCCAGACTGACGCCGACGGAATTTATCAACCGGGTGCTGAGCACGCTGAATCTGAAGGGGCTGGTCTGCGGCTTTGACTTCCGCTATGGATATAAGGGAGAAGGCAACAGTGAAACCCTGACCAGGGATGCGCTTTGCCGGGTGACTGTGGTGGAGCCGGTGACCGATGCCAACGGTAAGATTTCCACAACCCGCATCAGCGAGCAGATCATGGCCGGCAATGTCGACTATGCGGCGGAAATGCTGGGCTATTACTACGAAATCCAGGGCAAGGTGGTCCATGGCCGTCACCGCGGGCATGACCTCGGCTTTCCGACTGCCAATGTCAGCGCCACCAGCGAATATATCAAACCCAAACCCGGAGTCTATGCGGGCTATGCGGTCGTGCACGGCCGCCGCTACCGGGCCATGATCAACCTCGGCCATAACCCGACCATGAATTACCGGGATGATCTTTCCATGGAAGCGTACATCCTTGATTTCAACATGGATATCTACGGGGAACGCATCAGCATCGAATTTGTCCGTTACCTGCGGCCTGAGGTCCGCTTCCGCACAGTCGGCAACCTGATCATGCAGCTGGAGCAGGATGCCCGGGATGTCCGCAATACGATTCCGTTATGAAACAGGAATATCTTGATGAAATAAAAGCAGTTCTCAAAGAGGACTATGAAGCTTATATAGAGGCACTGCAGCAGCCGGCTGTGCGCGGGTTCAGGGTCAATACCCTGAAGATCGATCCGGCCAGCTTTTTTTCATTGACCGGATGGCAGCGCCGGCCGACCCCGTTCGCAGCCAATGGGTTTTATCTCGATGATGATCTTCCCGTCAGCCGGCAGAATGCTTATGCGGCTGCTTTGTTCTATATGCAGGAACCTAGTGCCAGTGCTTCCGTGACCTGGATGGATCCCAAACCGGGTATGAAGATCCTGGATCTGTGTGCTGCCCCGGGCTCCAAGACAACGCAGATTGCCGAGGCCATGCAGGGAAGGGGCCTGCTTGTTGCCAATGAAATCGATCCGGCCAGAGCCCGGATCCTTGTGGAAAATGTCGAACGCCACGGCATCAGGAACTGTCTGGTGGTCAATGCCGATCCCCGGGATGTGGCCGCGGCTTTTCCGGAATATTATGACATGGTGCTGGTGGATGCGCCCTGTTCCGGGGAAGGGATGTTCCGCAAGGAACCCGAAGCGGTGCAGGCCTGGTCTTTGGAACATGTGCAGAGCTGTGCCAGACGGCAGGCCCATATTCTTGACAGTGCCTGGGAAACACTGAAGCCGGGCGGCATCCTGCAGTATTCCACCTGCACACTGAACACGGCGGAAAACGAGGAAACCATTGCGGCATTTACAGCCCGGCACCCGGATATGCATGTGATTGCCGGCAGCGGCAGTTTCGGTCATCCCGGAATCAGTTTCGGTAATGATACGGAACTGGCCCGGCGC
>JAFWEA010000033.1 GCA_017543005.1 Solobacterium sp.
GCCATCAGCCGCAGGGATGTCTGATAGGACAGCGAAGAGATCAGCCGGCTCAGAATCGGATTCATGACTGCCCCGAAAACACCGCTGAAGGCCAGCGCTGCGCCCACGGCGGAACCGTTCTTGTCACCGTACCAGTCGCGCAGGATCAGGGTAACCGGCAGGGCCGAGAAATTGCACATGCCGATGCCGAACAGTATGCCGCAGAGATACAGTGTCCAGATACTGCCGGCCACAGACAGCAGCAGATAAGCCAGAATGCAGAGAATGATGCCGCCGGCCATGATCCGGTTCAGCGGGAATCTTTTCCGCAGTCGGACGAAGAACGGCGCAAAGAATGCGTTGCCCAGTGAAATCAGGGTGACGATGACGGAGATCCTGCCAACCCCGATATCAAGCGCTTTTGCCAGTGGGGTGAAGTAGATGCCGATGCAGTTGCTGACCATGCCCATGGCGCCGCCGATGCACATGCAGCAGCGCAGCAGGGTTGCAAGTCTTCCTTTATTGTTATCCATAATTATAATCCTTCAGCAAATTCAGAACGGAAGATTCACAAGGGTGTCTGTCCAGTTTTCCAGCATGGTTTTCTGCGCCTGCGGCATGTTGCCGCTGCGCAGGCAGCTGATGATTTCCTCATGCTGACGGATACTGCCGGCCGAGTCATCCGGTTCGGTGAAATACAGGTTTTCAATCCGCAGACAGTGTGTATACAGCGTCTCAAAGAACTTGGACAGAAAATAATTCCCGGCCAGATCAAAGAATTTCTGATGGAACTGCTTGTCCAGAGCAAGAACATCTTTCTGCCGGCCGGCAGCAGCAGCTTCCTTCATGCGGCTGTTGATGCCGGTCAGTTCCTGCAGGAACGATTCATCAATCCGGGCTGCACACTTATCCATGGCCAGACAGCAGAGCCGGCCGATGATTTCATAGTTATCACGGACTTCTTCCGGATGGATTTCGGAAACGACACTTTCCCGGTTCGGTATGATTTCAATCAGTTTCTGATCAGCAAGCAGCTGCAGAGCTTCCCGGACAGGGGTGCGGCTGACGGAAAAGTAAGCGGCGATCTCCGTATCCATGATCTTTTCGCCGGGGCGCATTGTCCCGTCGGTGATCCATTCAAGCAGAGTATTGTAGACCCGGTCCTTGGCAGTCAGACGGGGTTCATTCAGCGGTTTGGCCGGAATTGGCATAAACAGATCCTCACTTTCACAACGGATATTTTAGCAAAGTTGATTGACATTGTACACAATATATGATATTCAATTTGTGTCAGTGATATATTGCATATTGCAAAACGGAGGAAAGAAATGAATATCGTATACAATCGTCATAAGGGTGAAGCAAAGCCGGAGAACATGTCGCTTTTTACAGCGGAGAAGGCTGCCGCAATCCGCAGTTACCATCAGTCGATCGACGCATATGAACCGACCGTTCTTGCCGATCTTGCGGATACAGGCAAAGTGCTCGGGGTTAACAGCATATTTGTTAAAGATGAAAGCAGCCGGTTCGGTCTGAATGCCTTCAAGGGACTTGGCGGTTCCTATTGTCTTGGCCGGCTTCTGGCTGAGCACTATCATCTGGGTGAACAGTTTACTTTCGCCGATCTCAAGGCTGCCGGCAGTGATCAGATGACATTTGTGACGGCAACGGACGGAAATCATGGCCGCGGGGTTGCCTGGGCTGCCCGTATGCTGGGACAGAAAGCGGTTGTATACATGCCGAAGGGAAGTTCACCGGAACGGTTTGAAAATATCAGAAAGCAGGGGGCGGAAGCGGAAATCACTGCCCTGAACTATGATGACACGGTCCGTTTTGCGAAGGCTCAGGCGGAAAAATACGGCTGGATTCTGGTGCAGGATACCGCCTGGGAAGGCTATGAAGAGATTCCGCTGATGATCATGCAGGGTTATCTGACCATGGCTTCGGAAGCGGTCAGCCAGCTGGGTGACAGGAAACCGACGCATATCTTCCTGCAGGCCGGGGTCGGCGCCATGTCCGGGGCTGTTTCGGCATATCTGCGGAATGTATATGGGGATGAACCGAAAATTATTGTTGTTGAGCCTGATCAAGCCGACTGCAGTTATCGGACAGCGCTGGCAGATGACGGCTCTCTGCATGCCGTTACCGGTGATCTGGCAACAATCATGGCCGGCCTAGCGTGCGGGGAACCGTGCACCGTCGGCTATGAACTGCTGCAGTACTGTGCGGATGCATTTGTCTCGATGCCGGATACCTGTGCGGCTCTGGGCATGCGGATGCTGGGCAATCCGGCCGGACAGGATGACCGGGTGATCTCCGGAGAGAGCGGTGCCGCCGGCTTTGGTGCCCTGGCAGCCATCCTGATGCAGGAGCCGGAAATCAAGGCAGAACTTGGTATCGATGAAACATCCGCGGTGCTGTGCTTCTCGACAGAAGGGGCTACTGATATTGCCAACTACAGAAGAGTGGTCTGGGAAGGAAAATATTCCGAATAATAAAGGGAGGTGTCATAAATGACCAAGGAAGAAATCAAAGCGAAAATCATCGAAATCAGACATCACATCCATATGCATCCGGAAACCGGAATGGATACCGTTGAAACAGCTGACTATGTTGCAAAGATCATGGAAGACCTCGGCTGTGAAGTGACCCGGGGCATCGGCACCAATGGTGTTGTGGCTACCATGAAGTGCGGGGATGGCACAGGCATGATCGGTCTGCGGGCAGACATGGATGCTCTGCATATCCAGGAAGACAACGATCTGCCGTACAAGTCAAAGGTGCCGGGCAAGATGCATGGGTGCGGCCATGACAGTCATACCGCCACTCTGATCGGTGCGGCCATGCTGCTGAAGGAAACACAGGATTTCAACGGAACGGTTGTATTTGTATTCCAGCCGGGCGAAGAACCGGGTCTGGGTGCCAAAGCGATGATTGCGGACGGCCTGTTTGAAAAGTTCCCGATGACAGAGATTTATGGCCAGCATAACCAACCGGATCAGCTGATCGGGACAATCAAGACAAGAGCAGGGCAGATCCGTTCCAGTGAAGATGATTTCTGGATTACCATCAAGGGAAAAGGCGGACATGCCAGTGCTCCGCATCTGGTCCATGATCCGCTGGTGGCTGCGGCCGAGATCATCATGCAGCTGCAGACCATCATTTCCCGCAATGTCAATCCGCAGGAAGCCGCAACTGTTTCCTGCTGCGATATCAAGACTGACGGGGTCATGAACACGCTGCCGACCAATATTACGATTCTCGGTGACTGCCGTACCTA
>JAFWEA010000340.1 GCA_017543005.1 Solobacterium sp.
GAGCGAGATTCCGGCCAAAGTCAATGTGCTGGAGGGCGGTCCGTTTTTCCATGCGGTGGATGAAGCCCTGAATGATATCATTGAGCGCCGGGACCTGAAGGCACTGGCCCGCAAGCTGCGCCTGCTGTTCTATATGAAGACCGGTCTGATTCATGGCCGGATCGTCAAAGAACGCAGGAAGTTGCTGCACAAGCAGTACGACGTCGAAGTGGCCGCGAAAGAAGGTTTCTGCACGATCTTTACGGCCTGCGGTGATTCGAAACGCAAGATCAACTGGGTACTGACCGACTACAGCGTAAACAACTACTCGGCCAACCACATGCCGCTGGTCAGAAGGGCACTGCAGGAAATTGATCTGAGCATTGCCGACAGTGAACAGGCCATGGTTGCCTATAAGACGGTTTTCCGGGTTCAGAACGGCATGACGATCCATAATCTGATGGATATCAAAAAGGTCAAGGACAGGATGGCGGAACCGCTGATGACACAACTGTCCCATGATGTCCCGAACCTGATCGATGTTGCCCGGTTCCATCCGCAGAAAAGCATAGACCGGCTGCTGATCGCTTCCGATGAGGCATACCGGCAGGGTTACCGGCATACGCTGTATCTGATCGGCGGGGGTGAGCAGGAGGAGATGCTGCGGAAGATGGTGCAGGAGCGCAACATGAAACATGTTGTCTTCCTGGGCTACCAGAAGAATCCCTATGCCTTGATGGCTGCCTGTGACCTGTTTGTGCTCAGCAGTCTCTATGAAGGGTTTGCGACGGTCATCAGTGAAAGCCTGATCGCCAGCACCCCGGTGCTGACCACCGATGTCAGCGGCTGCCGTGAACAGATTACCGACCCGGATTACGGCTGGGTCGTGGAAAACAGTCAGGAGGCGCTGACCGCCGGCCTGATCAATGCCCTGAAGGATCCGCAGCGGCTCAAAGAAATGAAGAAGTCCCTGCAGACATACGAGTATCCCAATGACGAGATCCTGCAGAGCTTCATGGAAGTTCTCTAAATGAAAGACGAAACCAAAAACAAAATGGTCCGGCTTCTGCACGGACTGATTATCGTACTGATTGCCATCCAGCCGCTCATTGACATGGATTACCTGTTCTATGAGTTTCTGGATTCTTTCGGCCTGCCCAGGTTCTCCACCGTACTGCGGTTTCTGATCCTGCCGGCCCTGGTCATCCTGTCCTTTGTGCTGCGGGAGAAAAAGAAAAAACAGACCTTTGTCATTGCGGCCATCTACGGTGTCTTGTGCATCGGGTATTTCTTCCTGCACTGCCGCCAGGCCCAGGCTCTGTTCCCGCGGCTGGCTTTGACCGATAATTTCCATTTCGGTCTCTGGCAGGAGCTGACCTATGTGCTGACACTGGCCATCCCGTATGGCATGATGTATGTCTTCTATCATGAACATTTCAATGAAGAGGAACTGAAGAAGATCACCATGTTCCTGTCGGCAGTGACCGGCATTCCGATCTTTATCGGTGATCTCTTTGTCTTCGGCAAGAGCACCTATTACGGCTATACCGTGGCAAACTTTTTCTCCTGGTTTACGGATATCTATGACTGGTACCATCCGCGGGAGCTGGCCTCGAAATTCTTCTTTAACGAGGGCAATACGATCGGTATCCTGATGTTCATGGTCCTGCCGATGATGTACTACTTCTTCTACCGGGAGAAGGACAGCCGGACCAGAAAACTGATCGGTGTGCTGATCTTCATTCAGTCCATGAGCATGCAGATCCTAGCCACCCGGGTTGCCACATACGGGGCGGTGCTGATCCCGGTCATGTTCCTGGTGCTGTATCTTGCCGGTCTCTTCTTTACGAAAAAGAAACTGCAGAAAAGCATCCTGGTATTCTGCCTGAGCGCGGCGGCAGTATTCGGACTGATTCTGGACCATACCCCGGCCATTGAAAATCAGCGGGTGGATGCGATCAACGATACAGCCCTGCTGCA
>JAFWEA010000341.1 GCA_017543005.1 Solobacterium sp.
AGGCAGCTGTCATGACAGTCAAAAGAACCGCATTATCGCGGTAGTCTGTCTGTTTCAGAATCAGTCCTTCAATGCGGTCACTCATCGATATTCCCGTAGCCGTATTCCGTAATGCGGTGATCCCGGTCACGCCATTCTTCTTCCACCCGGACATACAGGTCCAGCGCCACCGGCGCCCCGAGCAGCTTTTCCAGTTCCTTTTCGGACTGGCTGATAATCCGGCCGATCATCTTGCCCTGCCGGCCGATGACAATGGCTTTCTGCCCCTGCTTTTCCACCATGACCAGGGCCCGTACTTCGTAATGATCCTCTTCGAAGCGGCTGTCCTCCACCAGGACGGCGGTGGCATGCGGCACTTCTTCGTCCGTGCAGTACAGGATTTTTTCCCGGATCAGCTCGGCCATGCGGAAGTTCAGCGGTTCCGCATTGGTCATATCCTGCGGATACATCGCTTCCCCTTCGGGCAGATACTTCAGGGTTGTTTCGATCAGGTCGTCAAAGTCCCCCTGTTTCGCAGCGGAAACCGGGAAGAATTCGGCAAAATCGTAGCGCTTCTGCCATGAGGCAAGCACCTTCAGCACTTTTTCCCTGGGTATCAGGTCAATCTTGTTCAGCAGCAGGAAAACCGGCACATCCAGCTGCCGGATCATGCGCAGCACATATTCATCCCCGGAGGAGAACGCCACACTGCCGTCCACCACCAGGTACACCACATCCACTCCCTGAATGACATTGCTGGCCTGCTTGTTCATGCGGGTTTCCAGCCGGTGTCCGGGCTTATGGATGCCCGGGGTATCGGTAAAGATAATCTGGGCATCTTCCAGGTTGAGGATGCCGCGGATTTCACTGCGGGTGGTCTGCGGTTTGGGCGAAACAATCGCCAGCTTCTCCTGCAGCAGCGCGTTGAGAAGCGTGCTTTTGCCGGCATTCGGACGGCCGGCCAGAGCGACAAAACCCGACTTCATCGGATCACATCCTCCATGGTAAACTGCATCGGCAGCAGCTCCGTCATGTTCGTGGCGGTTTCATCTTTGCCGTTGGAGAGATAAATCGGTGTGTCCCCCTGCAGCAGTTCGCTCAGCACCTGCCGGCAGATGCCGCACGGGGCCGCGATCCGGTCCCCGTCACTGACGATGGCCAGGGCTTCAATCGTATCCTTGCGGTAGCCTCTGGAGTAGGCCGCAAACACCGCGCTGCGCTCGGCACAGTTGGTGGCCCCGTATGAGGCATTTTCGATATTGGCACCCCAGAAGATCTGTCCGTCCGTGGTCAGCAGCGCTGCCCCGACATGGTATTTCGAATAAGGCGCATAGGCATTTTCCATGGCCTTGAACGCTTCCGCAATGAGTTCTTCCTTTGTCATAGTATTCCTCCCACATGCCGGATCAGGATCATTCCGGCAATGACCAGGGCAGTCAGGGCCGCCGCCAGCACCCCGCCGGCCGCCAGGTCCTTGATTACCCGGATTCTTTCGTCATATTCTTCGCTGATCAGATCGCAGGTCTTTTCCACCGCGGTATTGAAAATCTCCGCCGTCAGCACCAGGCCGATGCAGATCAGCACCGCCAGCCATTCCGTCCCGTCCAGTTTCAGGATGATGCCGGCGCCGATGGCCAGCAGGGCCAGGATGCACTGGGTGCGGAAAGACGGATCCTGCAGGGCCAGGACAAGACCGTGAAAAGCCGGCCCGAATTTCTTTTTCATGCCCGGCTGACCAGCGGATCGAGGATCCGATCCTGCAGGGCGAACATTTCCTTTTCTTCTTCCGGGGTCATATGATCATAGCCCAGACAGTGCAGCAGACCATGCGTGAAAAGGAAACCGAACTCGCGCGCTTCACTGTGGCCGTATTCCCGGGCCTGCCGGCGGGCATAGTCGATATTGATAAACAGGTCGCCGAGATCCTTTGTTTCTTCTTCGATCAGCGGCATGTCATCGTCCTGCACGGCGAAACTGATTACGTCAGTCGGCCGGTCAATGCCGCGGTAATCCCGGTTGATGATATGGATCGTACGGGAACGTACGAAAGTAACGGATATCTCAAGATCCCTGTCCAGGCCGAGAACATCCTCCGCCGAGGCGGCAATGGCTTCAAACAGCGGCCGGTACGGTTCCGCCGGCTGATTGGTACGGTTGATAAACGTAATATTCATGTCAGGCTTTTCTTTCGTAACGTTCGATGATCTTCTGCACCAGCGGATGGCGGACCACGTCATCGCTGCTGAGATGAACAATGCGGATTTCGTCAACATCATCGAGAATCCTGGCCGCATTGATCAGCCCGCTTTCGGTGCCGCTGCGCAGGTCAATCTGCGTAATATCACCGGTAATGACCATGCGGCTGCGGAAGCCGAGCCGGGTCAGGAACATCTTCATCTGGGCCGGGGTTGTATTCTGGGCTTCATCAAGGATGACAAACGAATCATCCAGGGTGCGGCCGCGCATATAGGCCAGCGGGGCAATTTCGATCGTGCCCTTTTCAATCAGCTTTTCGGTCTGTTCCACCCCGAGCATGTCATGCAGGGCATCATAGAGCGGTGTCAGGTACGGATCCACCTTCTCCTTGAGATCACCGGGCAGGAACCCGAGGCTTTCACCGGCTTCGACTGCCGGGCGGGTCAGCACGATCCGCTTGATATCCCCGCGCTTCAGGGCCGAGACAGCTTCAATGACCGCCAGGAATGTCTTGCCGGTACCGGCCGGACCGATCGCGAAGACAACGGCATGACTGTGCATGGCCTTGACAAAGCTCATCTGGCCCTTGGTTTTCGGCGCAATGGCTTTGCCGGTCAGGGTTCTGCCGATGACCATGCCGGACAGCTCATCAAAGCGGATATTTTCATTCCGTGCCACCAGCCGGCAGGCATAGATGACATCCTGTTCGGTCACCGGCTGATTCTTGCGGGCCACTTCATAAAGGGCCATCAGGACTTCCTGAATCTGCTTGGCTTCACTCTCCGAGCAGTCCTTGATGGTAAATGTATTGTCGCGGAACACGATCTCCTTGCCGAAGCAATCCGAGAGCACCTCGAGATTGCGGTCATCGGTTCCGATCAGGCTCATGGCCTGGGTGCTGTTCATATCTTCCAGAATGACTGTTCTGTCCAAAACGAAATCCCCCTTCCGTTTTCTTATTCATTGTAAAGCACATTTCCCCATGAGGCAAAAAAAGAAGCTTTTCAGCTTCTTATTTACCCCGTCTTCTGGCCTTGCGCGCAGCTTCACTCTTCAGCTTTCTCTTGACGCCCGGCTTCACATAGTACTCTCTCTTGCGAGCCTCAGCAAGGGTTCCGTTGCGTGATACCTGACGCTTGAACCGGCGCAGTGCATCATCAAGGTTTTCGTTTTCCTTCAGGACAACTCTTGGCATTTTATTCCCCCCTTCCTGATCAAAGCAGTACTATATTACCAAAACTGTTTTTAAAAAGCAATTGCTCAGGAGAGAATTTTGTCCTCTTCCTCCATCAGCTGAACACCGCGGCTGGTTCCGATCCGTTCGGCGCCGGCCGCAATCATGGCCAGGGCATCAGCGCGGCTGCGGACCCCGCCGGCTGCCTTGACCCGGCACTTGTCACCGACAGTTTCCTTCATGAGCCTGACATCTTCCAGGGTTGCCCCGCCGGTCGAGAAACCGGTGCTGGTCTTGACGAAGTCGGCATCACTTGCCATGGCATCTTTGCAGGCCCGGATCTTTTCCTCATCGGTCAGCAGGCAGGTCTCGATGATGACCTTGAGCACCTTGTGGCCGATCGCATACTTGCAGTCCTTGATTTCCTTTTTGACATATTCATCATCGCCGTCCTTGAGCTTGCCGATGTTGATGACCATGTCGATTTCATCGGCGCCCATCTTGACGGCTGCCTCAAACGCTTCAAAACCCTTGATTTCCGTCGCCACGGCACCCAGCGGGAAACCGATCACGGCACAGACTCTGACGCCGCTGTCTTCCAGTTCGCGCCGGCATACGGGAATCCAGCACGAATTGACGCAGACAGCCGCAAAGTTGTACTTCTTCGCTTCGTCGCAGAGCTTGATGATGTCGGCCTCGGTGGCATCCGGCTTCAGCATGGTGTGATCAATATAACGGTTCAGTTCGATATCCATGATTTTTACTCTCCTTTATAGAACCAGTATTTCTCAATGACTTCGCGGGCGATGGCGTCATCGCCTTCATAAGGTTCCCGGCCGAAGTCACGGTAGATGAATTTCTCGTCCCCTTTGCCCATGATGACGATCGTATCCCCGGGGCCGGCCAGTTCAACGGCCTGCCGGATGGCATCATAGCGGTCCTCAATGACCACATAGGGGGTATTCTCGATCCCGGAAGCGATATCGCTGCAGATATCGGTAATCTTTTCGTTGCGCGGATCATCTTCCGTCAGGATGATCATGTCGGCATACTGGTCCAGCAGTTTGCCGAACACCGGCCGCTTGGCCGTGTCCCGCTTGCCGGCGGAACCGGTAATGGCAATGATCCGGTGATCCTTCGGGGTGATGGCCGAAGCATACTGACACAGCTTCTCGATCCCGTCCGGGGTATGGGCAAAGTCCACGATGACATTGAACGGCTGACCGAGGTCGATCCGTTCCATGCGGCCTTCCACCTGCCGGATATTCTTCAGGGCGGCAATGATCTGCGTCATGGCCAGGCCGGTTTCCCGCAGGGCCGCAATGGCGCCGACCAGGTTGTAGATATTGAACTTGGCTACCAGGTTGGTCTCCAGTTCGTATTCCATCCCGCCGCAGCGCAGCGAGAAGATGGTCCGGTCTTTCTGCAGGGTATAGCGGGTCACCTTGTAGTCGGCGTCGCTGTCGATGCCGTATGTGACCACCCTGGCATGGGTATCAGCTACGATCCGCATGCCGTAGGGATCATCCGCGTTGGTGACGGCCACGGCCTCTTCCTTCAGCATGTCAAACAGCCGCTTCTTGGCCGCGAAGTAGTTTTCCATCGTCCCGTGATAGTCCAGATGGTCATGGGTCAGGTTGGTGTAGATCACCGCGTCGAAGTCGATGCTGTCGACCCGGCCCTGATCGATGCCGATACTGGACGCCTCCACGGCACAGGCCTTGATGCCGGCCCCGCACATGTCCTTCAGGATGCCGTGCAGGTCATCAATGTCCGGGGTAGTCAATAACGGCGGCAGCTTCACATTGCCGTACTCGATCGCAATCGTGCCGATATAGCCGGCCGGCGTATATTCATTGAGCAGGTCGCGGATAAAGCAGGCCGTGGAGCTCTTGCCGTTGGTGCCGGTAACGCCGTAGATCTTCATCTTGTGGCTCGGATAGCCGTAGAACGCATCCGCCACCTTGTTGAAGACCGCGTTGACATCCCGCACCCGCAGATAGGTCACGTTGGGATCCTTGTCCTCCACCGGTTCGGAATGCACAATCACCCTGGCTCCGTTCTGGATGGCCTGCGGGATGAATTTGTGCCCGTCGTTCATCATGCCGCGGACACAGAAGAAGATCGAATCCGGCCGCTTTTTCCGGCTGTCCGCC
>JAFWEA010000342.1 GCA_017543005.1 Solobacterium sp.
ATCTTTTTCTTATGCTTGATCAGAACTGGGCGAACAGACTGCCGAAGCCGCCGGTGTGGATCACCACGGAGTTGCCGTCGACTTCGCCTTTTTTGATCATGTCCTCGTAGCCGACGAGCAGTTTGGCATTGTAGATATTCTCGATATGGATGCCTTCCCGGCGGGCAAAGTCGAACACCATCTGGGCGCTTTCCGGGGTGTTGATGCCCCAGCCTTCGCCCCGGTACTTTGTGACGATATCGGCCGCTTCGCGGATCTCATGCGTAAACGGCATACCGGTGATTTCCGTCATTTCGGCAATGGCACTCTGAATGTGTTCACAGAGCACCGTCTCATCATCTTCGACACTGATGATGTGGATCCGGAACGGGAAGCCCATCAGGGCGTTGCCGTAGATCAGGCCCGAAGCGATGCCGGCGTTGCCGCCCGGCGCAAAGACATGCGGGATATCGAGGCCCATGGCGGCGAACTGTTCCTTCATCTCGATGACCGCGTTGGCATAGCCCAGGGCGTTGATCCCGCCGAAGCCGCGGATCAGATACGGCCTGTCGCCGCGCTGCTTCAGCTGTTCCAGGACTTCAAAGGCGTGCTGTTCGCGGATGGAACTGTCGCAGGCCCCCATCCAGATCCGCTCGATGCCCATGATGTCATTGAGCAGGACGTTGCCCTGGCGTTCCGCCGGTTCATCGGAATTGTGCAGGATGACGCACTTCAGACCCGCATGGGCGGCACAGGCCGCAGCCAGGGCGCAGAAGTTGCTCTGGGCCCCGCCCGAGACGAGGATCGTATCACAGCCTTCGGCCTTGGCAGCGCCGAGGATGTACTCCATGCAGCGGACCTTGTTGCCGCCGGCACCGATGCCGGTCAGGTCATCCCGCTTCAGGTACATGGCATACGCGGAGTGCAGGAAGGCTTCTTCGTTGGTCAGTCTGGTGATCGGTGTGGGCAGGCATGCCACTTTCTCCCGCGGCAGTCCGGCCATGACTTCTTCAAAGCGCATTGTATTTTCCTCCTGTTATCCGCGGATGATATCCATGACTTCACCGACATACATGCGGTGCGCCGGTTCGCTGCCGTAGTACTTGTCCCGGACTTCTTCCGGGAACGCGTTCACATCGAGGTCCTGGCAGTAGATCTTTCTGCACAGCAGGGTGACTTCGGCTTCTTTGTACATGACGCTGTCACCGGCCGGCTGCGGGGTCAGGCCGCTTTCCTTGTCCTTGTCCATGTCGCGGCCGGACTTGGAACCCATGATGCCGTGGGCTTTGCGGAATTCTTCCTTCAAAAAGCCGACCGTGAAGTATTCGCTGTCTTCCATGAAGCCGTAGGTATGCCGGTTCGGGCGGACATAGACGGTGACGACGGGCTTACCCCACAGGGTGCCCATGCCGCCCCAGCTGATGGTCATGGCATTGTGCTCTGCCATTGTCCCGGCGCACAGCAGGCCCCATTTTTTGTCATACAGACTGAAGATGTCAGTGGTGAATTCTTTCATTGTCATTTCCTCCGCTTATCTGATGATATCAATGACTTCGCCGATGTACATGCGGTGCACCGGTTCGGTGATGTAGTGTTCCTCGACGACATCGGCCGGCACCCGGTCGATCTCAAAATCATCATAATAGATTTTGCGGCAGAGCAGGGTAACTTCCGCTTCGGCATAGGTGACACTTTCACCGGCCGGCACCGGGGTCAGGTGTGCTTCCTTGTCCTTGTCGGTATCCCGGCCGGACTTAGCCCCCATGACGCCATGGGCCTTTTTCAGCTCAGCCGGCAGGAAGCTGACGGTGAAATATTCATTGGCTTCCATGAACTGGTAGGTATAACGCAGCGGGTTGACATAAACCGTAACGACCGGCTTGTTCCAGAGGGTGCCCATGCCGCCCCAGCTGATGGACATGGCATTGTGGTGTTCCATCGTGCCGGCGCACAGCAGGCCCCAGGTCTTGTCAAACTGGGTAAAGATCTCGGTGTTGAATGCTTTCATCTTACAGTTCCTCCAGCAGTTGATTCAGTGTGCTTAAGAATGTATCTTTGTCCGTATCGGCCTTGGCCGCCGCCATCTTCGGCGAACCGCCGCCGGTGACGGTGAAGTGCTGCTTCAGGCCGTCCAGCAGGGCGCGGGCTTTGTTTTCCCCGGAAATCAGCGCAAACAGGGTTTCACTGTCCTTCGCACAGTACAGGATCTTTGTGCCGCAGACGGAGTTCATGATGACCGAGCCGATGGAACGCAGTTCGTTGACGTCCCCGGCCGGGACTTCGATGATCATCTCGGGCCGGTTTTTCAAAGTCTCGGCCTTGAGGGCGGTCAGTTCCTTTTTCAGCCCCTCGATTTCCTTTTTCATCGAACGGTTGAGGGTCTGCAGGTGGGCGGCGGTTGCGATCATCTCTTCGCCCTTGGCGCTCAGTGTATGGCCGACTTCCTCCATGATCCGGTGGTATTCCTTCAGGCGGGCTTCGGTGACCGGGCCGCAGGTGAAGAAGACCTTGGTGCCGCGGCTGGTCTTTTCCTCGCCGAGGATGACGAAGCTGCCGATCTCACCGGTGGAATTGACATGCAGAGTGCCGCAGGGCTGGGTGTTGACGCCTTCGATTTCCACCAGGCGCAGGTCGCTGTAGCGGTGATAGGCCGGATCCGGCCAGTCGGCCCCGTTCATGTAATTGAAGCGGACCGGGTGATCTTCGGCGATGACGCGGCTGATATAGGCCTGGATGGCTTCAAGGTCCATAGCCGGGCCGTCGGTTTCGTACCACTGGTTCTCCGGGTTGACGCTGAAGGCGATGATGTTCTGGCCAAACGGTTCATAATAGCCGTCCATGCAGTGCAGTCCGGTCTGTACGGCGGTATTGAGCAGCCGCAGCGGCCAGTCCACTGCCATTTCAATCGGATCCTGCAGGAGGCCGTCCACCTGGTGGAGCAGCTCATCGCCATCCCATTTCAGGCCAATGATCGGCAGGCCGTTGATCATGCCGTGGTCTGCGGGCATCCCGCCTTTTTCGCCCCAGAAAACCGTATCTTCAAAGCGATACCAGCCGTCTTTGACTTCCTTGATCTTTGTGGTGCAGGTGACCCTGCGGAAATCGTCATAGTTGTGTGACATGGTTTCCCCCTTATTCTGTTACAAGCTCTTTGATCAGAGC
>JAFWEA010000343.1 GCA_017543005.1 Solobacterium sp.
AACAATGTTAGACAGTACAAACAGTATTGTACTATGAATCTGCATAAAAGAAAGGATGCATTTTTCCGCACCCTCTCAAAATTCGTCCTGATTATACCGGTTAATCTTCCAGCGGCCGCAGCACGGCATCTGCCGGCACCGGGCTCAGGAAGCCATCCTTTGTCCGCTCCGCGTGTTCGCTTTTGGCTGCCTCGATCAGTTCCGGATGTTCGTACAGGTCGATGGCTGCCCCGCACAGCACCTTGCCGGCCAGGATCAGACCCTTGTGGCCGATTTCCGTCCGGCCGCAGGATACGTTCTGCCAGCTGTGGCCCGGGCTTCTGGCCACGAAGCAGGCGGTGTGAATCTGGGCGGTCGGCACACACCAGCTGACGTCACCGACATCGGTCGAGCCCTTGCTCTGCAGTTCATTGTGCTCATACGGCACCAGGAAGTCATTGATGACTCTCGTTCCGTTTTCGGAGTGTTCACGCACATAGGCCACCGTCTCCGGCGAAGAGGCTTCGTTGATGCCCGGCAGGCTGTCGCTCTTCATTTCGATGGAAGCGTACAAATCCTTTGCATAGGCCCACTCTTCTTCGGTGTATTCCGGCAGCGGCACTGCCTTGAAATTATCATACAGGACTTCTTCCAGCACTCTGTTCGGCACGGTGTTCGAGCAGCCGTCGATGAATACTTTCTTCATTTCAGTTTCGGTCATCATGGACGCCGCCAGAGCAATCTTGTCCAGTCTTTCCTGCAGCTTCAGCGCATTCTTCACCCAGGTGGAACGCACCATGTACAGCACCCGGGCATGCGGCTGCACCACATTCGGCGACGGTCCGCCGGTATCCGTGATGGCATAGTGGATCCGGTCGCTGTCCGGAATATGTTCCCGCATAAACTCAACGCCCATGTTCATCAGCTGCACCGCATCCAGGGCAGAGCGGCCCCGCTCCGGCGCCCCGGCCGCGTGGCTGGCCACACCCTTGAACCAGTATTCGGTCTGAATGCAGGAATTGCAGGTACCGCTGACAATCTCATTCTGGGTACCCGGATGCCAGGTCAGGCAGACATCCGTGCCGCGGAACACCTGGTCCCGCGCAAAGAACGCCTTGGCCGCACCGCCTTCCTCACCCGGGCAGCCGTAGAAAATCACTGTGCCCTGGCCGGGATGATCTTCCAGATAACGCTTGATGCCATACGCTGCCGCCAGGGACCCTGCCCCGAGCATATTATGACCGCAGCCGTGCCCGCTGCCGTTTTTGACCAGTTCCTCACGGAGGGCCGAACCGCCCTTCTGGGACAGGCCGGACAGCGCATCGAATTCCGCCAGGATGCCGATGACCGGATGGCCGCTGCCATAGGTGCCGATAAAGGCTGTCTCAATGTTGTCAAACGGTGCCGTCACCGCAAAGCCCAGTTCTTCCAGCACCTTGACATACAGGGCTGCAGACTGATGTTCCTTGACCGACAGTTCGGCATATTCCCAGATCTGATCCGAAACTTCCGTGAAGATCTGCCGTTTCTCTTCGATATAGCCGGCATACGTCTTTTTATCCATATTTACTGATCCTCCATTTCTTTTATTGTATTTGATTTTTATCAGAAATATATCGCGTTTTCTTCATCAGATTCATAAGCAGGAG
>JAFWEA010000344.1 GCA_017543005.1 Solobacterium sp.
GCCGTGCAGCTTGATGGAATCCGCCAGTTCATTCAGGGCTTTCTCATCGAATTCTTTCCGGGGCTGATACGGGTTGGGCCGGATCTCATTGACCCCTACCTCGATTTCCCGGCGGCCCGGTGCTTCCCGGCCGTTCGACTGAATTTCATCGAGAAACTGACTGACATCCTGTCCGAAGATCGAGTCGAGTCCCCGTCCCAGTGCTTTCTTGTTCCGTTCTGCCATCATCGGCCTCCCTTCTCATTCTGCGTCAGTACTTCCTTGACCAGCGCCGCATAGGCTTTCGCCCC
Source organism: Solobacterium sp. (assembly GCA_017543005.1). Taxonomy (GTDB): domain Bacteria; phylum Bacillota_I; class Bacilli_A; order Erysipelotrichales; family Erysipelotrichaceae; genus Bulleidia. The sequence goes on from JAFWEA010000344.1 coordinate 291, forward strand.
TTCGGACCTGGTGTCATATTCGAAAATGGACATCTCGCTGCTGGGCGCTTCCGACAGCCGGACATTGCGCGGGATATAGCAGCGGTATACTTTTTCCTTAAAGTATTTGCGGACTTCCTGCTGGACTTCCACCGACAGTTTCGTACGGACATCAAACATGGTCAGCAGCACGCCTTCGATGGACAGGGCCGGATTCCACAGCTTCTGCACCATGCGGATGGTGCTGAGCAGCTGGGTCAGACCTTCCAGCGCATAGTATTCGCACTGCACCGGAATCAATACCGAATCCGCCGCGGTCAGGGCGGTGTTGTTCAGCAGGCTCAGGGCCGGCGGGCAGTCGATGATGATGTAATCGTAGTTATACCGGACAGCATCCAGCTTGCGCTTGAGCAGCTGTTCGCGGCCGACCTCGTAGGAAGAGGAAGCCATATCGACATCCGCCCCGGCCAGGTCAATGGTTGACGGCAGCACATCCAGCGGCGGCATCTGCAGCTGCACCACCGCCGAGCTGACCGGTTCATCGGTCACCAGGACTTCATAAACACTGTGACGGCGGTCAAAGCCCACCTTGTTTGCGCCGATGCCATGGGTGGCGTTCCCCTGCGGATCCAGGTCAACAAGCAGCACCCGGCGGCCGGCATATGCCAGTCCCGCCGCCAGATTCATACTGGTGGTTGTTTTGCCTACGCCGCCTTTCTGCATCGCGACAGCAATGATTTTTCCCATACTTCAATCCCTCATTTCGGAAACCGGATGGAGATCCGGACGTCTGTATCTGTTTCTTCCATGTCACTGACCACATCAATGCCCATGTTCTTGATCATCTGTATGCACTGGTTCACGGAATTGATGCCGATGCGGATATTCCGTGAATAGCCCCGGGTCTTCTGCCGTTTCTTTCTGCTCTGGTTCAGCGTCAGTTTTTCCACATAGGCTTCGGTCTGGCGGACATTCAGTCCCCGGTCCGTCACATACTTCAGCGCGTTTTCCTGCTGTTCCGGCTTCAATGCCAGCAGGGCGCGGGCATGGCGCTCGGACAGGGTCCGGTCCATGACGGCATCCTGTACCGACTGGTTCAGGTTGAGCAGGCGGATCTTGTTGGCCACCGCCGACTGGGACTTGCCCACCCGGGCCGCCACCTGTTCCTGGGTCATGCCGGACTGGCGCATGATCTGCACGTAGGCCTTGGCTTCTTCCACCGCCGTCAGATCCTCACGCTGGATGTTTTCCACCAGGGACATCTCGGCCGCCTGGGTCTCACTCGGGGACAGCACATAGCCGGCAATCCGGTCCAGACCGGCCAGCTTCGCTGCCCGCCAGCGGCGTTCACCGGCAATGATCTCATAGTGACCGTCGATCTCCCGGACCGTGATCGGCTGGATCAGGCCGTTTTCTCGGATCGAGTCTGCCAGTTCCTGCAGCGCCTGTTCATCGAAGTGAATCCGGGGCTGGTAGCGGGACGGTTCGATCCGGTCCATGGGGATATCCACGACGCGGGCCCCGCCGGAGATCCCGATCGCATCAAGAAATCTTCTTCTCACACTGTTTTCCATACGATCCTCCTTAAAGCGGGTTCTTTTTGATCTTCGCATACGGCCGCGGATACTTTGCCGGGGTCGCCTTGTTCTTGCGGATGATGATATTGGTCCGGGTTTCCCCGCCCGGCAGGGTTTCCTTCTGCACGTTTTCAGTCTCTCCGCCCAGTACCGTCAGCGCATGGGCTGCGGCCTGCAGTTCGGCTTCCGCCTGCGGTCCCTTCATGGCCAGGAAGATTCCCCCGGTTTTTGTCAGGGGCAGACAGAGTTCACTGAGCACCGGCAGGTTCGCCACCGCCCGGGCCGTCGTGACATCGAACTGACCGCGCAGGTCGGCACTGTCCTCGGCCCGCCGGTTGTCCACCGTGACGTTGGTCAGGCCCAGTTCCGCGATCACCGCCTGCAGGAAGACGCAGCGCTTGTGCAGGGGTTCCAGCAGGGTCACCTTCAGATCCGGTGCCATGACCGCAAAGACCAGGCCCGGGAAACCGGCCCCGCTGCCGACATCGCAGACCGTGCCACCGGACGGCAGACAGCTCATCGGGATCATGCAGTCCGCAAAATGCTTTTCATAGACTTCCTCCGGTTCCGTGATGGCTGTGAGGTTCATCTTTTCGTTCCACTCCTTCAGCAGTTCTGCGTACCGCGGCAGCAGAAAAGCC
>JAFWEA010000345.1 GCA_017543005.1 Solobacterium sp.
CCGGTCTTCCGGCTTCAGGGCAATGACGGCATCCGCTTCCCGCGGGATGGCGTTGAACATCAGCCCGCCGGTAATCGAACAGATTCTGTACGGGACTGTCTTTTCCACATTGTGCAGGATCCGGCCCATGATCTTGTTGGCATTGCCCAGCTCATCGGTAATCCGCATGGCTGAGTGTCCGCCCTGCAGGCCCCGGACCGAAATCCGGATGATTTCACCGACTGCCGGTTCAAATTCAGCCGGGCAGGATACGGTTACTTCCTGAGCCCCGGCACTGGTTGTCCACAAGGAGTCTTCCGGCCCGGCATCAAGACCGATCAGCCGCTTTGCCGTCAGATCAAACGGATCAAAATCGAGGGCGCCCCAGAAGCCGACTTCCTCACCGGTGGTGAACAGGAATTCCAGCGGCGGATGCGGGAAGGCATCCGAGTCGCTGTCCATCAGCGCCAGCATGTATGCCACACCCTTGCCGTCATCGGCGCCCAGGGTGGTGCCATCAGCGGTCAGGATATCGCCGTTCAGCACCAGCTTCAGGCCGTCTTTTGTAAAATCATGGACGGTATCGCTGTTTTTCTCGCATACCATATCAAGATGCGCCTGCAGCAGCACGGCCGGCTGGTCTTCACAGCCGGGCGAACCGGGCTTCTTGACCACGACATTGTTCTTTTCATCCACCCGGTGATACAGGCCGAGCGCTTCCGCCCGTTCTGCCACAAAGCGGGCCGCCGCCGCTTCATTGTATGAGCCGCGGGGAATGGCTGAGATATCTTCAAAGTATTTCAGCGCCAGTTTCGGTTCCAGATCCTTGAGAATGTATTCCATGTTTTTACCCTTTCTTCATAATGGTGTTATTGTACCCCGGGCCGAAGTTCCTGACAAACGGGCTCCTGTTAATTGTTGATAAATTGTTAGACAGATTATTCCACTGTGAATAGATTGTCAGCGTTTTCCGTCCCGGTTCAGAAAAAAACAGTGCCGCACGGCACTGTTCTGTATATTCTCAGTTGACTTCAGTCGAGAACCTTCACGTATTCGATGACCGGCTGCTCTTCCGGCGGAATCGTGCCGTTGTTGTCGACCGGCTTGGCGTCAGCCGCGATCTGCAGGGCCACATCCAGGCCGTCCGTCACGTGCCCGAACGCCGCATAATCCCCGTCCAGGTAGGAGGCATCTGCGACCATGATGAAGAACTGCGAGCTGGCACTGTCCGGATTCTTGGCCCGGGCCATGGAAATTGTGCCGGTCACATGCTTGATCGTATTGCTGTTCCAGCCGTTTGACTTGAATTCACCCGGAATGCTCTTTCCGGAACCGCCGGTGCCGTTGCCGTCCGGATCCCCGCCCTGGATCATGAAGCCGTCCATGATCCGGTGGAACGTCAGGCCGTCATAGAAGCCCTCTTCCGCCAGGGTCATGAAGTTTTCCACCGTCAGCGGGGCAGCGCTGCTGTCCAGCTCGATCGTCATGACCCCGTAGTCCTTTACCTTCATTTCCACATGGTGCAGTTCCGCAACTGCCGGGGCAGTGGTCTCCGCCGGTGCTTCTTTTTCCGCCGTACACCCGCACAGCATGGCCAGCAGCACCATGATCACCGCTGTTTTCTTTCCTCGTCTCATCCTTACCTCCCTCAGCCGCGCGGTTTCTCGGCCAAAATCATGAACATGTCGGCGTCATGATTACCTTCGGCGGTCACCGGCCGCTTCTGGATCACCCGCGGTCCGAAGCTTTCATCCAGTTCCTTTACGATCATCCCGAGTTCCTGCAGATATGCCGCGTCCCAGTGCGGCCGGTCATAGTCGGCCGCCGGCAGGTTCTTGGCAAAATCATTCCGCTCCCTGAGCATTTCCGGGCTGTCACTCGGATGTTCGTATTTATCCTTGTTTTTGTCACTGGCCGCGTTCATCGTGGTGCCTTCCGCATCGGTGCGCCGGAAGACGCGGTTATACCGGGCATCGCAGTTCATGATCCGCCCGCCCGGTTTCAGCACCCGCACCATCTCCCGGTAGGCCTTGGCCGGATCCGGCAGGGTCCAGGTGACATTGCGGGTGAAGATGAAATCAAAGGTCTTATCCGCAAAACTCATGTCCTGGGCATCCATGCACAGGAACTCGATCTCATCCAGACCGCACTTCGCGGCTGTTTCCGCTGCCACCTCGGCCATTTTTTCCGCATAGTCAATGCCGGTCACGGCACAGCCCGCTTCCCGCAGGATCATCGCCGCAAAGCCCGGCCCGCAGCCAAGATCCAGTGCCTTGATTGTTTCCTGTTCCGGCAGGCGCGAAACAATCTCCTTCTGCCAGGCTTCAAAAGCCGGCAGGGTCCGCTCTTCCATGGTCTCATCGCCGAACTCGACAGCCCGCATGGACCAGTAGCGGTTGA
>JAFWEA010000346.1 GCA_017543005.1 Solobacterium sp.
GCTTCCTGCATGCTGAGCATCTTGACATTGACCGATACCAGCACCCGCTGGCTGCGGCCGCGCAGGTAGTCCACGCAGTATTCTGCAAACATCGGCTCCATTTCCTTTGGCGGTCCCGGCAGAAGAATGCAGGTCCGGCCGTCATATTCCATGATGATGCCCGGGGCCGTGCCGTGGTGGTTGTACAGCACCAGGCTGTTCTCCGGCACCAGGGCCTGCTTGGCCAGACTGTCCTTCAATGACTGCCGGCCGGCCAGTTCCAGGAGATTTCCCATCATGGTCAGGGCATTTTCATCCATGACCAGTTTCCGGTGGAAGTATTCCGCCAGCATTTCCTTTGTAATATCATCCCTGGTCGGGCCCAGGCCGCCGGTCATGATGACCGTATCCGCCCGGGTATAGGCGGTTTCCACCGCCGCCATGATCCGGGCCGGGTTGTCGCCGACCACCGTCTGAAAATGCACCTCGATGCCCAGATCCGCCAGATGCTTTGACAGATACTGCGCATTGGTGTTCAGGATATTCCCCAGCAGCAGTTCCGTACCGACACTGATAATTTCCGCTATCATAAAACGCCTCTTTTCTGCATACGGTACTACTATAGCAGAACTGCCCGGCAATGTGCCGGGCAGTACTTTCCGATCTTTCAGTTGTCATGTTAAAGAGATGTTTCATGAACCGCGCACGGTCTGGAATGACCGCAGTGACCGTTCCACCATGCCGCCAAGCACACTCTGCAGGCGTCTTGCGACCGTTGCGGCATCCGTCTTCAGACCGTTTTCCATACAGTCGATGAAGATACCGGCCAGAATATGCTCGTATACTTTGGTAACAAAGACACAGTTCTCTTCCGTCAGCGGAATCTTCAGCCGCCCGGCGCAGGACAGTACGGCCGCGGCCATGATATCGTTGAATTCCGCATGAATCAGCTTCTCAAAATCATCCTGCCAGGCAGACCGGTACAGATTCAGCAGAATGTTCCGGTTTCTGACGGCATACTGAAGCAGATCCCGGAATACCCCCAGCCAGGCCTCATTCTGCTGGCTGTTGTTTCTGACGATCTGCCGGATCCTTCCCTTCAGACAGCTTTCCGCAAGCTTCTGCTTGGACAGAAAGTGATAGTAAAACGTCTGTCTGGTGATACCCGCCTCGGCAGAAATCATCTTGACTGTTATCCGGTCCAGACTGTAATTTTCCAGTAATTTCATAAGAGCGTTTTCCGCTCTGATCTCGGCATTCATCTTCACTTCCATCCTGTTCTTCACTGTCATCATAGACAGGGAAACAGGACCGCAGAAGCGTGTTGTTCGGACACTGGAGAGTCACTGTAAAAAACTTTTTTACGGGGCACAGGCTATGTCAAAACCGGTCCGTCAGGTGCGGGCCGCCTGCTTCAGTGACTGTTCATTGAATTTGCGCAGGGAAGTGCGGATCGAGTGGTGCATCATGATATTGCTGCGGGCCGCTATAGTCATTGGGTCTTCCTGCATGCCGGCTTCGATATAATCGCAGATCAGGCCAATAAAGACATAACAGTAGAAACGGACCATGAAATGCCTGTCTTCCGCTTTGACCGGATAGTTGAAATCATTCGACACATGATCCACGGCGCGCTGAAAGATCATATTACCGTATACATTCATGGCCTGCAGGAAATCATCGCGGTACCTGGAAAAGTAGATATGATCTACCCGGGTGCGGTCAGCCTGAAAATGTTCCAGGACCATCCGGAAACCCTCCACCCAGGAATGGTAGGTGTCATAGCCCTCCAGGATTCTTGCCAGCATATTCTGGATATAGGCTGATACCAGATCCCGCTTGCCGGAGTAATGATAATAGATCGCCTGCCGGGTAATACCGGCCCGGTCAGCGATCATGACAAATGTAATCTGATCCGCGGAACAGGTTTCAAGCAGTTCCCCGAAAACCCGTTCGGCAGTCTGTTCGAGCGTCTCTTTCATGGGTGCGTACCTCTTCTTCCGTGTTAGCGTGCATTATACCAGACTGCCCGTAAAAAAACCATGTCATATGACATGGTCTGCTGGATCAGCCAAGGATTCCGGCCAGGACCTTGTTTACGGTCTTGCCGTCGGTCTGTCCCCGGTACTTTGCCATCATTTCCTTCATGATGACACCCTGTGCCTTCTTGACCGGCTCGAGGCCCTTCTCCTGCATGATGGCTTCAATGGCCGCCTTGATTTCTTCTTCACTCATCTGCTTCGGCAGATAGGCTTCCAAGATCGCGATCTTCTTTTCGGTTTCCGCAATCAGTTCCGCCCGGTCAGCCGGGGTTTCTGCCAGGGTTTCCCTGGTCTGCTTGAGTTCCTTCTGCACATAGGTCAGTTCGTCCTCTTTGCTCAGGGTTTCACCCTTTTCCTTTTCCCCCAGGGCAATGGCGGAGATCAGCAGGGACAGGACGCCTTTCTTCAGCGTATCCTTGTCCTTCATGGCCTGCATGTTTTCTTTCCGCAGCTGTGTCAGTAACTCTCCCATCTTTATTCATCCTTTCCTTTGATCATCTGCTGATATGCCTTTGATACTTCGATTGTCTTTGCATACCATTCCCGGAAGAACGGTTCCAGTTCCGGATCTTCCAGCATACTGCTGTTTTTCTTCATGATGGCCGCCTCACGGCCGCTGTCCCTGATCGGCAGATCATGTTCCATTTTGTAGGCAATGATCTCCTTCACCGCATGCATGCGGCGCTCAAACAGCCGTACGAGTTCCAGATCCACTTTATTGATGACTGCTCTGTTTTCTTCCAGTTTATCCATATCTGTCATTATACCGCGATCTGCC
>JAFWEA010000347.1 GCA_017543005.1 Solobacterium sp.
ACAATCTCCATGTGGGTTTCGCCGACAACATATTCCGCTACCCGCGGGTAGTTGTTAATGACGGAAAGCAGTTCGTTGTACGCCGTTTCCGGGTTGCCGGTGGAAACACTGATCGTCAGCAGGTTGGTGCCTTCGATATTGGTGACCTTGATGGTTCCGGGCAGGGATTTGACATTCATGTCGGCCATGATGACATCTCTCAGCACACCGCTGGTCAGGATATACGGGAAAACCGTACCCAGCTGTTGGGCGGACTTGGCATCTGCCCCGCTGCTTTCATCACCGGCATAGACCGCAACGGTTGCCTCGGCCTTGTACACCGGCACATAGGAATTCCGCACCCGCAGCCAGCTGGCTACCCCGCAGGCCACCGTCAGAACCAGGACAATGATCCAGGTTCTCTTCAGGGCATGCAGAAAACTGTCAATGAACTGCGTTATATCCATTTTTTCCAGTTCGGTATTCGCTGTACTCATGCCTGTTCCTCAGTCGTTGAATCATTTTCAGTCTGTTCCGCCGCAGCCGGCTGGCCCGGGGTTTTGCGTTCGGCATAGTGGCCGTATTTGCCATACTTGCCGTATTTGCCGTACCGGCCATAGCGGCCATAGTTGCCGTAGCCATAGTGGGAACCGGCAGTCAGGCGGTCTGTGCCCGGCAGCACCATTACATCATTCAAGATGCATCCGGACATGTGTGCCCGGCATTTTTTCAGTTCGTCAATGGCATCGTTTATATCAGCAGAAAGCATGCGGTTGTACTGTACAACGAGAATGCTGATATCGGAACAGTTGGCAATCGCTTCCGCATCAGCCATCAGCGACATCGGCGGCGTATCCAGGATGATATAGTCGGATGAATCACGCAGCTTTGCCATCAGTCTCGCAAAGGCCCCGCCTTTGAGATACTCCGTGGAATCCTTTGTCCCCCGGCCGCACAGAATCATCGGCAGGCGGGTGTTCTCATCCCGGTAGAGAATGTCTTTGGACAGTTCTGTATCCTCACTCAGCAGGTCCGTCAGTTCCCTTCCCTTTTCAACCGTAATGCCGAAAATCTTTGCCTGGGACGGGCGCCGCATATCGCAGTCGACCAGCAGCACCTTTTTACCCTGGGCCTGCATCGTCAGAGCGAGGTTGGCAGCGACCGTGGACTTGCCTTCATGCTCGGCAACACTGCTGATCATGATGACCTTGGCACGGTGGCGCTCGGCCGATTTCATGACCGCCGCAGCGATCTTCTTGTATTTTTCAACATAGGAAAAACTGGCCGTGACATCGCTTACGAGCACACTTTCCTTCGCTTTGTCCTTCCTGGTCTTGCGCAGGGTTTCGTGTTCAACCGCACCGAGGGCGGTCGCATCCAGTTTTTCCTTGAGATCCTTTTCGGATTTGATCGTATCATGGCGGATGGAAAGATACGCAAACAGCAGGGTCAAAGCAACAAAAGCATAGACAAAATTCCGCTTCGCCTGACTGACAGCAGTGTCTGCCGTGATGGTACGCTGCGGCACTTTGGGCTGGGCCAGGGTTTCCATGACCATGTTCGTCCCGATGTACTGGATCAAAGACGGATAATTGTTCATGATCGAACGGATAATCCGATATGTTTTCTGCGGAGAGTCACTTGTG
>JAFWEA010000034.1 GCA_017543005.1 Solobacterium sp.
GTCGTGAGACAGTTCGGTCCCTATCTGTTGTGGGCGTTGGAAGTTTGAGGAGCGCTGCCCCTAGTACGAGAGGACCAGGGTGGACGTACCGACGGTGCACCAGTTGTCACGCCAGTGGCACAGCTGGGTAGCTGAGTACGGACCGGATAAACGCTGAAGGCATCTAAGCGTGAAACCGACTCCAAGATGAGACTTCCCATTTGTTCAACAAAGTAAGACCCCTTGAAGACGACGAGGTTGATAGGTCAGAGATGGAAGCATAGTGATATGTTGAGTTGACTGATACTAATAGGTCGAGGGTTTAATCACGAAAACACACGAGAACAAGAACGCGTCAACATAACCTTGAGGAAAGACAAGGAAGTCAGAAACTGTTATTCAGTTTTCAGGGAATACCCTGAAGCAAGATCTGGTGGCGATACCGGAGTGGCCACACCTGTTCCCATCCCGAACACAGAAGTTAAGCACTCCTGGGGCGAACATAGCTATGCCTGCCATAGTGAACCGAGCACGTCGCCGGGTTATCCCCGATTCTTACGAGTCGGGGTTTTTATTTTTTCTATATGGTATAAACAAAAGTTAAGACAGCCATGCCTTCTTTCCTGTAATATAAAATCAGAAAAGAGGTGCGATATATGGATTTTCTGAAAATAGCTGAATCACTGGAATCATACATTACCGAACACCGCCGTTATCTGCACAGACATCCGGAACTTTCCGATAAAGAAGACAATACCGTTGCCTATATCTGCAAGGAGCTCGAAGCCCTCGGCATCAAGCATGTTGATGTACCGTTCGGCGGCGTCTTTGCCTTCCTGGGCGATGAAGCCAAAGGCCGCACTGTCCTGTTAAGAGCAGATATCGATGCCCTGCCGGTCAGGGAATCCAAACTCAATGCCGGCGGCAGGGAAAAGCCGGTCGTATCCGAAGTGGAAGGCGTGGCCCATGCCTGCGGCCATGACTGCCATGCGGCGATGCTGCTGGGGGCCGCCAAGGGTCTCAAGAGTATCGAAGATGAGATCCCGGGCCGGGTCATTCTGATGTTCGAGCGCGGTGAAGAAGGCGGCGAAGGCCTCGGCGCCCTGCTGAAGTATGCCTTTGACAACAATCTGAAGATCGACGGCAGCTTCGGCATGCACGTTGACCCGTCCATCCCGGTCGGCGAATTCGGCTGGCGCAGCGGCAACCTGATGGCCGGCATCATGGGCTATAACATGAAGATCACCGGCAAGGCAGCCCACGGTTCGCAGCCGTATGTCGGCCACAGCCCGATCGATGCGTTCAATGAATACTATTCCTTCATGCAGTCGCTGCGGATGAAGTATGCAAATCCGTATGATCCGATGGTCTTCTCCGTCGGTACGGTCCATGCCGGCACAGCTTCCAATATCATTCCGCCGGATCTGACCTTCAGCGGCAGCTTCCGTCTGTTCAACTTCGATGACGGTCTCAAGATCAAGGAAAAGATGATGGCCGCCGCCGAATATATCCCATCCCTCTATGACTGCACCGGGGAAATGACCATCAGCGGCCCGGCGCTCTGCGTCTACAATGATCCGGCGTGTGCGGATCTGGCCCGGACGGTTGTCAATGAAACCTTCGGTCATGATGTGAAGGAAATCCTGCCGCTCATGGCCAGTGAAAGCTTTGCGATCACTTCCAAGCTCTGGCCGGGTGTCTTCCTGCGGGCCGGTGTGCGCAACGAAGCCATGGGCAGAACTGCACTGAACCACTCCGAGTGCCAGGATCCGGATGAAGGCGTCCTGAAACTGGGCTGTGCGATGCATATGGCCTATGCGATGAAGTTCCTGAGTGCCGGTCCGGATACAGCTGACCGGGTCTTCAGCGGCGACATCAAGGAATTCATCCACAAGTACCGTCCGAACGCAGCCAAGTTCTTCGACTGAAACAATTAATTGATGAAAGTGCCGGGTTTTTGAACTCGGCACTTTCTTATTTTTAACAAACAGATAAAATATAAGACAATGGAGGACAGTAATATGGAATTCGATCTGAATAAAAGATACTGCTATTACTTCAACGAACTTGCCAAGATTCCGCGCGGTTCCCGCAATGAAAAAGCCGCCAGTGACTGGGTGTGTGAATTCGCCAAGGCCCATGGGCTGACCTACAAGCAGGACCATGTCTGGAATGTCTATGTCGAAAAGCCGGCTACCCCGGGCTATGAGAATGCCGCTCCGCTGATCCTGCAGGCCCATCTCGATATGGTCTGCGAAAAGAATCAGGACTCCGACCATGACTTTACCAAGGATCCGCTCGATCTGTACGTGGATGACAACGGCTGGCTGCGGGCCCGCGGCACCACCCTGGGCTGCGATGACGGCTATGGTGTTGCTTACATGATGGCAATCCTGGAAAGCAATGACATTCCGCACCCGGCTCTGCAGTGCTGGTTCACAACCATGGAGGAAATCGGCCTGTTCGGTGCCAAGGAGATCAAGGCAGAAGACATTCATGCCAAGCAGCTGATCAACCTGGACGGCGGCGGTGAAACCCAGACGGCAGTTTCCTCGGCGGGCGGTGTCAACATTGCCATTATCAAGAATCTCGAATTCGAACCGAATACCGAGGCTACCTATGCCCTGCGGCTCCGCGGTCTCAAGGGCGGCCATTCCGGCGGGCTCATTCACATGGAACTGGGCAACTCGATCATTATCGCAGCCACCATCCTGAAGGAAGCCGAACTGGAAGGCCATCCGCTGCAGCTGGTCAGCTTCAACGGCGGCATGAAGTTCAATGCGATCCCGCGGGAAGCCGATGTCGTATTTACCGCAGCGGAAGATGAAACTGACCTGAAGGCGGAAATCGAAAAGAAGGCAGCGGAGATTGCCGAACAGCTGGAATTCAGCGATCCGGATTTCCGTATTGTCTTTGAAAAGCTGGATACAGCCGACAAGCGCATGACCGCAAAGTGCAGCGAAGACATCCTGAACTATGTCTATCTGACCCCGAATGGCTTCCAGCACAAGTCCATGGCGATTGAAGGCCTGACCCTGGCTTCCAGCAACCTCGGTGTTGTCACGACAAACGGTGATATCTTCCGCGGTGATGTGCTGGCCCGCTCGGCAATTGATTCTTACAACGAATCCAACGGCTGGCGGATGCACCTGCTGGGCAAGATGTGCGATATGGATGTCCAGGTGACGGACCGCTTCTCCAGCTGGAACTATGCGGCCGAATCCAGACTGCGTGACATCTATGCCGACGTGCTGAAGAAGCAGGGCCGTGAACTGATTACCGAAGCGACCCACGGCGGTCTGGAAACCGGTGTCTTCAAGGGCCTGGTTCCGGATATGGATATCATCTGCTGCGGTCCGGTGGCCGAAGGCGCCCACACTCCGGATGAAAGACTCGACCTGGAGTCCTTCGACCGGGCCTGGAAGATCCTGCTGGATATCCTGGCAGCCTGCAAGTAAGACAAAAAAAGAGAGTTTCGCCGGAAATAACCGGCAAAACTCTTTTTTGTATTACCAGATCATGGCCAGGATCTGTGCCCCAAGCACCATCAGAATCAATGATACAGGATAGGTTGAGGCATAGGAGGCGGCCACATCCTCCGAACCGGACAGCGAGATCAGCGCGCCCAGGGCCGGGGTGGAGGTCATTCCGCCGCAGACCGAACCCAGGGTAATCAGGGTGTCCATGCGGAAAACGAAGCGGGCCAGCAGGCAGGCGATGATCATCGGCAGGAGTGTAATGATAATGCCCAGCAGGAACAGCTTCGGTCCCTGGGTGGAGATCGTTTCCACAAAGCCGGCGCCGGCATCCGTGCCCGAACCGAGCAGGAACAGACACAGGCCGATCTCCCGCAGCACCTTGATGGTGGTTTCGGGAGCCTGCAGGGAATATTTGCCGAAGTGATCAAAGTGGCCGATCAGCAGGCCGACAAACAGCGGCCCGCCGGCTGTGCCAAGCGTGAAGCTCATTCCGCCGGGCAGGGGAATGGAGATCGTGCCCAGCTTCAGTCCGAACAGCAGGACAAAGGACAGGATCATCAGGCCGAACATATCGACCCTGATGTACTGTTCTTCTTTCTTTTCCATTTCCGCGTCAAACAGGCTTTCATGGAGTTTGCGCGTTTCGGCTTCGATGTCACAGTGCACCAGCCGTGGATACAGCTGAATGAACAGGACGATGCCGACGACCCCGAACGGATAGGCGATGCCATAGCCGATGGAGGCCAGCGAGACAGCATCCGTTCCGTTTAAAGCCAGGATGGCCGAAGTGGATTCCGTCGCGGCAGCCAGCCCTGGGGTTGAAGTCAGGGCCCCGGTGAAGATGCCGATGGCCAGATCAAACCGCACGTTCATCAGCTTGCCGATGACCAGGGTGGTCAGGGCGCCGCTGACAACGATCAGGATGCCGAGAATGATGTACTCCTTTGCCTTGGCCCGCAGGCTTTTGAAGAAGACCGGTCCGGACAGCAGGCCGACCGAGCCGACAAACAGGGCCAGGCCGAAATTGCGCAGGATGGAAGGGACGACTGCCCCGAAATGGCCGAATACAAGGGCCACCAGCAGCACCCCGCTGGTCCCGAGGGACAGTCCTTTGATGGAAATGTTTCCGAGCAGATAGCCGAGGGAAATGATGCAGAAGATGATGATCAGATCATTCATGGAAGATTCCTCGCTTCCCGACCTCACCTGCCGTAGGGCAGGTCTGTTTATTATTACTATAGGCAGCAGATGGGATATTCTTAAACCGATTATTGTTAAGAAAAATTTATAAACTATAATTTTTGCTAAATATCAGGCGGGTTTCCGGACACGCAGGAGCCGGCTGTCTTTTTTTTCCCTGCGGCGGCAGGCGGACTTTGGCGTATAATAATAAAACAGGTGTCTGAATATGAAAAAGATTGTTATTTATACGGAAAATGCAGAGGAAACCAGAGAAGCCGGGGCAAAGCTGGCAGCGGCAGCCGAGCCGAACATGGTTTTCCTGATGAAAGGGGATCTCGGGGCCGGCAAGACCACGATGACCCAGGGCATGGCAAGGGGCCTCGGGATTACCAGGCATGTGACCAGCCCGACATTTAATCTGCTCAAGATCTACCGGGGACGTATGCCGCTGTATCATATCGATGCTTACCGGCTCGAAGGCGTCAGCCAGGATCTCGGCTTTGAAGAGTTCCTGAATGATGACGGCCTGACGGTCATCGAATGGTCACAGTTTGTGCCGGATCTGATCCCTGAGGAGCATCTGAGCATCTCGCTGCATCTGGAAGCGGAAGACAGAAGAAGAATCGAATTTGAAGCTGACGGAGAGGCGTACGAAAAACTGCTGGAGGTATTTGCATGATTACACTTTGCATGGATACGAGCCATATCTATCTGGTCCTGGCGCTGTACCGGGAGGAAGAACTGCTGGGTTCGGTGCAGAAAGAGTGCTGGAAGAAACAGTCGGAAGAAATTTTCCCGTGCCTGGAAACACTGCTGGCCGATGCCGGCCTGAAACCGGAAGACATTGACCAGGTTGTCATCACATCCGGGCCGGGCAGCTATACCGGTGTGCGGATTGCCATGACCATTGCCAAGGTCATGTGCTCCCTGCGCAGCATTCCGCTTTATACCGTGCCGAGCCTGGACCTGTTTGCCGGCAATGAAACCTGCACGGTGGTCCTGGATGCCCGCAGTCATCGGGCCTATACTGCTGTTTACGAGGCAGGAAAGAGGATCAGCGGTCCAGAGGCATTGCCGACGGATGAAATCATGGCTGGCCTGAAGGCAGATGAGACAGTCATCGGGGACGGTCACCTGGTCGGCAGGGAAGACAATATTCCCGATCTCGCTATGCGGTTCATGGAAATCCGCGGGCAGTGGGTCAAAGCGGAGAACCCGGATCTGGTGACGCCGGAATATCTGAAATCCATTGAGGCTTACCGGGCAAAATGATCATCCGGGAAATGCGGGAGGAAGACCTTCCGAAAATCATGCCGATCGAAAAGCGGATCTTTTCGTCGCCCTGGCCGCTGAAAGCATACCGGGATGAACTGCGCAGCAATCCGTTTGCCCAGCTGTATGTGA
>JAFWEA010000348.1 GCA_017543005.1 Solobacterium sp.
GGTCCAGCCGCACTTCCATGGCAAAGGCGGCCACGGTTCGCGGCCTGACCTGTCCATCAACCCGGTGATCTGCGCTGCCAACTTCATCGTCAATACCGCTACGGCCCTGACCCAGAAAGTCACGGCTGGCCAGACCGTTACCTATGGTCTGACCTCACTGCAGGGCGGCAAGGTCGGCAACGTCATTCCGGATGACTGCAAGGTTCTCGGGACATTCCGGTTCTTTGATCTGGAAGAAGGCAAGAAGGCTGTTGAACTGGCCAACCGGATTGCGAAGGATACAGCTGACATGTACGGCTGCACCGTTGATGAACTGCCGGATCCGGACAAGGCCCTGCCGCCGACCATCAATGATCCGAAGGTTGCTGCGGTACTGGAGAAGGCATTCAAGGAGATGCTGCCGGAAGGAACCGTTCAGGATCATGAACAGTGGTTTGCAACCGAAACATTTGCACAGTATCTGGCCAAGTATCCGGGTGCCTTCATGCATCTGGGTATCCGCAATCCGGAACTGGGCTCCGGTGCTGAACATCACAACACCTACTTTGATGTTGATGAAGAAGTCTTGCCGACCGGTGTTGCCTGCACAGTCCGCTTTGTCACAGCCATGGCGGAAAGCATGCAGAAATAATTCTGACAGTTTCTTCATAATCACGTATGATCCTCCGGATATGATCCGGGGGATCTTTTTTCCAGGGATCTCTTTTGCTAGAATGAGAACCATGAAAACTGTCATATGGGATTATAACGGGACGATTCTGGATGATCTGGATATCTGTCTGCAGATTGAGAATGAAATGCTGAAAGAGCGGAACATGCCGGCCTGGCCGGTGGACCGGGAAACATACCTGGATCATTTCGGCTTTCCGGTCATTGATTATTACTATTACATCGGTTATACGTTTGAAACCGAAACATACGATGATATCTCCGTCGAGTTCAATGAACGTTATGATGAACTCTTTGCCGGTGCCCGGCTGATGCCGGAATTCCTGCCGGCGATCAGACGCTCCGTGGCCAGCGGGAACCGTAATGTGATTCTTTCGGCCTGTCAGCACGACAAGCTGATCCGTCAGTGCCGCGAACTGGGGATTGAACAGTATTTCGATGAGGTCCTGGGCATTGACAATTTACTGGCCGGTTCAAAGACGGAGATGGCACTGGCCTGGCTGGAACGTTCAAAGACAGATCCTGATACCTGTCTGTATCTGGGCGACAATCTGCATGATCTGGATACGGCCCGGGCCCTGGGTGTGAAGGACTGTATTCTGATTGCCAGCGGTCATCAGTCAATGAAGGTACTCAAAGGCGGCTATGAGCGGGTTGTATCGTCTCTGGATGAGGTGGAACTATGATACTGAAGTGTCCGGTTGCGGACCGCTGCGGCGGCTGCGACTATATCGGCGTGGAATATGAAAAACAGCTGGAACTGAAGCGGGAAAAGATCAGGAAACTGTTTCCGGATCATGCGGTGGAACCGGTGAAGGGGATGGCTGATCCGTCCCATTACCGCCATAAGGTCTATGCGACGTTCGGCTATTCCCGCAGCGGCCACCTGCGGGCCGGCATGTATGAGGAAAACAGTCATAAGCTGGTATACGGAAAGGACTGCCGGATTCAGAATCAGACGGCAAACCATATTCTGGATCAGCTCTGTGAAATCGCCGGGGATATGAAGATCCAGGCCTATGATGAAAAAAGGCGGACCGGGGTGCTCCGGCATGCCTATATCAGGGTGGCCCGGACAACCGGGGAAGTCATGCTGGTGATTGTCATCGGCAGCCGGGAACTGCCCGGTTCAAAGGTGTTCCTGAAACGGCTTCTGGCTGCCTGTCCGGAACTGACAACGGTCATCCTGAACTGGAATCAGGCTCATACAAGCATGATTCTCGGCAGCCGGGAAAGGGTTCTCTATGGGCCGGGTTTCATTCATGACGTGCTGCTCGGTAATTCATACCGTATTTCCAGCCGGTCGTTCTATCAGGTCAATCCGGAGCAGACAGAAGTACTGTACCGGACGGCCATTGACCTGGCCGGGATCCGTCCGGATACAACCGTGCTGGATGCGTGCTGCGGCATCGGCACCATATCACTTTCCGCTGCACCTTATGCAAAGCAGGTGACCGGGGTAGAGATCGTTCCGGAAGCGATCAAAGACGCAATCTACAATGCCAGACATAATCATATCGAAAATGTCCGGTTTTACTGTGATGATATTGAGCATTATCTGATCGGCATGAAGGAAAAGCCGGATGTCGTGATCCTGGATCCGCCCCGCAGCGGCATGAGTCTTGCGGCCATGAAGGCACTGGAAAAAGCAGGGCCGAAGAAGATCGTATATATCTCGTGCAATCCGGAAACCCAGGCCAGGGATATCCGCCAGATCAGCCGATCCTATAAGATCAGAAAGATTGTCCCGGTTGATATGTTCTGCCAGACAGAGCACGTCGAGACTGTCTGTCTACTAACA
>JAFWEA010000349.1 GCA_017543005.1 Solobacterium sp.
CAAGGCGATTGTCATCGGGCTGTACCGGAATGAACAGGCCCTGATCAATCCCCCGGCAGATACCGTGATCCAGAAAGATGACACACTCATCGTGTTTGAGGAAGATCCCGGGGACCTGATCCTGAACAAGCCGGCTGAGATTGCCCTGCCGGTACCGGCGGAACCCGTGCCCCTCAAACAGATCCCTGAAGTCGTCATATTCGGAATCAACACTTCCATCGGCACAATCCTGCGTGAATTCCCGGATAACATTGAACGGATCAGGCTGATCGGACTGTCCCCGCAGGACCGGAGCAGTTTCATCCCTGAAGATGAAGAATATGCGGCGGAACTGACCGCTGATTACCGCAGTACGGAATCCGACCGCAATCTGCTGGACATGATCCGCAATACGGCACATATCTGCATCCTCTCGGACCGGCGCAAGAAGGAAGAAGATTCCGATACTGAAACCATGCTGCGGATCATCCGCCTGCGGAATCTGAAAAAACGGCACGGCCTGAAATTTACCATAACTGCGGAAATGCGCTGTGAAAACAACCGGAACCTGATCACGTCACAGGACAGCGAAGACTTCATCGTCGCCACCGACCTGTCCTCCATGATGCTGGCCCAGATCTCGGCTGATGTCCGGCGGGCCCCGGTCTTTACGGAACTTCTGGACGAAGTCGGTTCCGAGGCATACCTCAAAACACCGGAAGAGCTGGGTGTCGCCGGCCTGGAATTGACCTACGAGCAGCTGCTCCGGCAGGTCTACGCTTCCGGGGCCATCCTGATGGGCATCAGAACAAAAGAAAATCCGTTCAGGATTCTTGCGGAAAACACCGAAACCATCACTCTTGGCGAAACCGACCGGCTGATTGTGATCAGCGAGGAGTGAACAAAAAGAAAACCGACCTGTCCAAGTGATATAGCCCCTGTCAAGTAGACAGACAAAATATCTACAGTCATTGCCGTAACCAAGCCATCAAAAAGGTGGCTTGGTTTTTGAATTTTATGTATCAGAACGATTCTGAAGTGAATGAATATGATTCCAGTATTTAATGATGCGATTGTTTTTGGGGATCGGATATACAGTGGGCAACGCTTTATATTTTTGCGTTGTCTACTTTAGTGGGACTGTATCAAGCTGCAAGGAAGTCTTTTCATATTACAGACAGGGTACCAGTGTCATAAGCAGGCTGTTTTCCCTCTTCTGGTCATATAATTTTAGTTCGATTTGGATATATTAATGAATCCAGAATGTAATTATGCTGTGTCTGTAATGAATCTGGAGGTAATTGTATGTCCACCCTGTCCTCGCGCCGCAGTTCCATCCGCATCATCACCATCACCGGTTTCCTCATGGGCCTGAACATCATCCTCTCCGCCATGGGCATCCCGGTCCCGGGCGGTCACTTCTATCTCAGCGATGTGGTGATCTGTCTGGCCGGGCTGATCCTGAGCCCCTTTGAAGCCTTCATGGTCGGCGGGGTCGGTTCCTTCCTGGGGGACATGCTGTATTACCCGGATGCCATGTTCGTATCGCTGGTGACCCATGGCCTGCAGGCCGCTGTCATTGCCCTGATCATGCGCCGGCCCAACAGCAGCCAGTCCCTGCGGCAGGCGATCACCGCCGTCACGGTCGGAGCGATCATCATGGTCATCGGCTATACCATCGGCCGGTCATTTGTATACAGCACGCCCGAATACGCGCTTATCAAACTGCCGTTTGAATGCCTGCAGGCCGGCTTCGGCGCCTTCTTCGGCGTCCTTCTGTACCGGCGCACGCATCTGAAGGAAACAGCAGAGAAATACGGAATCAGATAAGGAGATGACCCATATGACAGAAATGAATTATAACCGTGAGATCAGTCCTGAAATCCTGACCGGACTGCAGCAGGATGCCAAAGCAGCCCTGACGGAGATCATTGAAAAAGGCCGCCTGAAGGCAGGTGACCTGTTTGTGATCGGCTGTTCTTCCAGTGAGATGCTGGGCAGCCGCATCGGCACGGATTCCAGCATGCAGGCCGCCGAAGCCGTCTTCACCACGGTTTATCCGCTGCTGCAGGAACACGGCATCGCGCTGGCGGTACAGTGCTGTGAACATCTGAACCGGGCCCTCGTGACCGAACGCACGACGGCGGAAAAATACGGCCTGACGGAAGTCAATGTCCTGCCCCAGCCCAAGGCCGGCGGCTCCTTCGCAACGGTCGCCTACCGGGAATTCAAGGACCCGGTCATGGTGGAAGACCTGCACGCCCAGGCGGATGCCGGCATGGATATCGGCGGCACCCTGATCGGCATGCACATCAAGCCGGTTGTTGTGCCGCTGAAGATCTCCGTCCGTAAGATCGGCGAAGCAGTCCTGATCTGTGCCCGGCGGCGGCCGAAGTTCGTGGGCGGCTCAAGGGCCGTATACAACCAGGATCTGCTGTAAACAAAAAAATACTGCCATCTGTACAGTCACGTGCAGCTGACAGTATTTTTCGTTATTACAGTTCGGTGTAGACAACCCCGTTCATCAGCTTGACGAAGTCTTCTTCCGCCATGCCGTCCCCGAAGACCACCAGGCTCAGCTGCGCATCCGGGAAGACACATACGGTAAACAGCGCATCTTTTTCCATGATGTCGGTTTCCGCCAGGGC
>JAFWEA010000035.1 GCA_017543005.1 Solobacterium sp.
GGCCAGTTGTATTCATACGGCAGCTGCAGGGTCTTCATCGCAAACCAGGCCTTGTTCGGATCGAACTCATTCACTTCCGGATCCCACTTGAAGTGCGAGGTCTGGGCCTGCCGCACGGTGTTCCATTCATAGCCCTTCGGCATCTTCTTCAATGACAGGGCGTACCACGGCACATACGGGTTCGTGCACGGCTTCGGCCCGGTCCTGAGGACCTTGAGCAGGTTCAGATCATCATTGAACACAAAGATCGAACTCTCCACAGTGACGTTGTTGCAGATGGAATCACACACAAAGTGACGGTGCGGGGTAATGGTGCCGCCCTTGGTCATGTCATACGGCGTATTGTCGCCATGGCTGCGCAGGATGGCCTTGATGTCATCCGGGCCGAACTTGCGGTCTGCCTTGCGGGAGAAGATGCGGATTTCCTCCGGCTTGAACTCAATGCCGGTCAGCCGCTTCCAGGCATCCGTTGCCCGGGCCAGGTTGACCTGCATCAGTTCCGGCTCCGGGGCCTGATAGGCCTTGGCGAAATCAAAGTCGCTGTAGTCCCCTTCCTTGGCCGGGGTATACCAGCCCTGTTCAATCGCGAAGGTGATCAGGTCCGGGGATGCGTAGTAATTATCCGGATCATCAAACTTCACTTCATGGATCGTATAGTGGTTCGGGATGTAATAGACGTGATCGTCCGGCACCCGTTTGGCCACACAGCGGAAGCCTCTTGGCACCTGGAGGACCCAGGCCTCGTCCTTGTCGGCGATCTGATAGGACCGGGAGGAAGTATAGCCGTACTTTTCGACCAGTTCAGCCGCCACCTTGACGCCTTCTCTGGCATTGTGGGCCCGCTCGGCAATCAGCCGCCGCAGGGCATAGCCGACATTGTAGTCCTTCCAGTTGTCCTGCACCGCCCCGGTTGCGTCCCGGCTTTCCCGGCAGGCATTTGTCGCAATCGCCACGCCGCACTCATTGACAAACGTGTCGGCGAAGGAGATGCCGCCCGGGCATTTGACATCGGTCCAGAGATACCCTAGGGTTTCCTCAACCTGCGGGATGACAGCCAGCCCGTCTTCAAAGGTAACCATCTCACCGGGCTCATGGTGCATATGCGGAACGATATGGGCCTGGGCAATGGCGTGGTCATCGTCTTCGTTATGACCCATGATCACCCTGCCGGTTGTCGAGGCGTTCTTGCCGATGATGACGGTGCTGCAGGATCCAAGGTCAAGATCCCTGTAATTATAGTAAACTGACATACATGTGCCTCCATTCCTGAGTTCATTATAGCACCGTTCTGTAAGCGCTTACTTATTTTGCTAAATAATAAAACACTCTGCGTTATGCAGAGTGTCGTTTGTTTCAGAAAATGTCATCCCTGACGGGCCCGGGTGAGCTCAATGGCCTCTTTGCCGGTCATGTGCTCAATGGTGATTTCAAAGCAGGCCAGTCCCCTGAATTCCCGCTCGATTTCCTTCTTGACCCCTTCGTCATTGTCCCAGTACTTCATGCCGAAGACATAGGCGGAAGCCCGCATCTCCTCCGGATCGTCAATGATGCGCACCCGGCCGAAGACCATGGCACTGCGGAAGTAGGTCGTCAGTTCCTCGGCCACGACATCATCCTTGTCAATGACCGTGAATGTCACCTTGTCATCCCGGACCATGCAGTCGTACTTGTAGCCGGACTTGGCCCCGTGGAAGATGATCTTGCCGTCACTGTAGACATAGTTGACCGGTACGGCATAGGGATAGCCGTCATCGCCGTTCAGGCCCAGGATCCCCTGCTTGCCCCGCTTCAGGATTTCAATTGTTTCTTCGTCAGAGAGCTGCTGTCTCTTTCTTCTCATCGGTCTGAACATGTTCTGTCTCCTCCTTCAGTACCATATCATAGAATTCGTTCTCTTCCAGCGGCATGATCCCGTACCGGCCGCCGTCATAATAGAATACCTTCTCTTCCGGCAAGGCTGTCCGCAGCCGCTCAAACGGCAGATAGCCGTATGTCTGTTTCAGCTGGGCATCCACCAGGCGGACCTGCCAGTTTTCGATATAGGTGGTCGGCACGCCGGTCTTCAGATCGTAAAAGCGCAGCGGAATCATCGGCTTGTTCGGAAACAGCGTTGTCTCCCCGAGCCGCAGGTCATAGACCCCGGTATGCACCCCGGTTTCATTATTGCGCAGGATCTCCGGTTCGGCCACCCGGGCCTCCACGCTCTGCAGGCGGTGCATCCAGTCCCGGAAAGCATCGGGATCGGTGCCGGCCCAGAACTGTTCGGCCTCTTCCGCCCCGGCGGTCAGGGAATGCATCGTGCAGGACATGATCAGGCTGCCGGTCTCCTCGTTGATGATGTTGCGCATGAGATGATGCAGCACCTGCAGGTTGAAGACCTCATAGTCCTTCCGCAGCCGGATCAATGCGGTTGAGCGGACTTCCGTACCGCCGATGAAGATGCGGCACATCCGCTGCTCAACGACCTGTCTGGCCATCGCAAAGACCGCGGCGATCTCTTCCCGGCTGGCCGGCAGGGCCAGGTTCAGGAAAACAGAACGGGGTTTGTCCGGTTTGCGGCGCACCCGTATGCCCCGGCCGAGATGTTCCGGCAGATAGGCCACGAAGCCGTATTTGCTGGTCTCACCGGGAATCAGCTGTTCGCGGTAAAGCCGGCCATGCCCCATGCCGGGCAACAGAAACAGCTCATCCGGCAGATGACGGGGCAGCAATCTTATCTGGCGCAGTTCAATGTCGACGGCGGGACTTGGCATCAGTTTCATCCTTTTTCATCAGTATACAAGCACAGACAACCATCGGCAGGACCGAAATCACTCCCCCGGTGCCCGGCCCCAGCAGATAGTGCTTCGGGGCGTGGGCCAGGAAATAAAGACCGAACGAACTGACCGACATCATTGCCCCGTGGGCAATACCGGCCATCAGGATACTGCCGCTTTTCTCATACAGCCAGGACAGCAGGATGCCCCCGGCAATGCAGTAAACCGCCATCATAACGATGCCGGTAGCCGGAGCACCCGGATAGCCATGGCCGTACTGGAAGCCGGCCATGATGACTAACGGCATATACCATACCGCCCACACCAGGCCGCTGTAGACCAGGCCCATGCGCCGGCCGTAGGTGCGCTGCAGCATCGGCGTCAGCCAGCCCCGCCAGCCCACTTCGGCGCCCATGGCATAAAAGGCATTGGTCGCCGGTCCTAAAGTAAGCATCGTAAAGATCTGCCGCTGCAGAAGATCATAGACATCTTCCGCCTCTTCGCCCGCCTGCAGCACGAGTTCCTTCAGGGCCCCCAGCTGCGGGTCAAACCGGCCCGGAAAGACCAGGAAAAACAGCACTGCCCCGGCCACCGCAAAAACTGCGGGAGCCAGCCAGGCGATCGGCAGGTACATCCACTTGTCGCGCATTTTCATGCCCCAGCCGATGCCGGACGTGCCCGTCCCGATACGGCCGCTGAATATCATGAAAACCGCGATCATCGGAGCGGTCAGGCTCAGCAGGTACATGCCCCGGAAGATCTGGCTGTTCAGCAGATACATGCCGGCAAACTGCAGGGCCCAGCCGATGAAAAACGTCAGGCCTAAAAACCAGTAGAGATTGATGCGGTCCTGTTCACTCATTTTCTTCTTCTGCCTCTATCTCGCGCAGAAGCTTCAGTTCCTCCGGGGTAAACTGCCGGTTTTCCAGCAGGTCCGGGCGCTTCTGCCGGGTCAGCCGCAGCGACTCCTTCAGCCGCCACAGCCGGATTTTCTCATGATGGCCGCTCAGCAGGATCTCCGGAACCTTCTCGCCCTTGTAATCCGCCGGCTGGGTATACTGCGGATATTCCAGCAGGCCGTTTTCAAACGATTCCTCACTGGTGCTTTCCGCCTTGATGCTGCCCTTGAGCAGCCGGATGACAGAGTCGGAGATGACCATGGAGGCCAGTTCGCCCCCGGTCATGATATAGTCCCCGATGGAAACGAGTTCATCAACGTGATTGTTGATGCGGAAGTCAATGCCTTCATAGTGGCCGCACAGCAGGACCAGATGGTCCAGCTCGGCAAACCGGTGGGCCATCGCCTGGTTGTACGGGGTGCCGGCGGCTGACATCATGACTTTCCAGCTGCCTTCCGTGCACACATCATCCAGGCAGTCCAGCACCGGCTGACACTTCAGGATCATCCCGGCACCGCCGCCGAACGGCGAATCATCCACATGCCGGTAGGAACCCGGGGCATAGTCCCGGATATCCACGACTTCAAATTCAACCAGCCCGCGCTGGATCGAGCGGGCTACGATGGACGTCTTCAGGAAGTCTCCGAACATCTCCGGAAACAGGGTCAGGATCGTGATCTTCATAACAGGCCCTCGATGACATGTACGACGATGACTTCCGCCTCGATGTCCACTTCGACAATGAAAGCCGGCACGTACGGAATCAGCACCGTCGTCCCGTCTTCCCGTTCCACCCGCAGGTTGTCCTGGGCCCCGTTGGTCGGTTCGACGTCGATGACCTCACCCACCACGTTGCCTTCCTCATCCTGTACTTCCAGGCCGATCAGGTCAGCCAGATAGAACTGCCCTTCCGGCAGCGGCGGCCGGTCACTGTCCTCAATCTGCACCTCAAAGCCCTTGTAGGCTTCAATCTGATTGATATCCTGCAGGCCGGCAAAGCTGACCAGCGGGAAACCCTTGTGCCGGCGGTAGGTTGCGACCTTTACCGGCAGAACCTCTTTCCCGTCGGAAAGATACAGCTGCTGGCCCTTCACGTAACGCTGATCATCATAGTTGGACCAGCTTTCGATTTTGACCTCGCCTTTCAGGCCATGGGTATTGATAATTTTTCCGATTGCGATTCTTGTCATATCCTCACTCCTGAAAAAGGGATGCCGTGCATCCCTCAGATCTGTTCAAACTTGATCGTAACTTTCTTGTCGTCTGTATGCGACGCCACGGACATGACCTGCCGGAGCGCCGACGCCATGGTTCCCTTGCGGCCGATCAGACGGGCAATGTCGTCATTGGCTGCCGTCACCCGCAGAACAACCTCGCGGCTGTTCTCGCCGGACAGAATTTCCACTGCCAGCTTGTCGGGATCCTCAACCATCGGTCTGACCAGATTCAGCAGCACTTCATCCAGCTGTGCCATGATGAATTACTTCTTCTTTCCGGCTGCCTTTTCGTCGTGATACTGCTTCATAATGCCCTGGCCGGACAGAATGTTGCGTACTGTATCAGACGGCTGGGCACCATTTCTGAGCCAGTTCAGTGCCTTTTCCGCATCAACGAATACTTCTTCCGGATCAGCGGTCGGATTGATGTATCCGACAGTATCGATCACACGGCCGTCTCTCGGGAAACGGGAATCAGCCGCAACGATACGGTATCTCGGCGCCTTCTTGGAGCCCATTCTTGTCAGTCTCAGTTTAACTGCCATTGTTATATCCTCCTGTTCAACAGGACTTATTCTAACAGATAAAAAGTGCCTGTCAAGTATTTTTCCTTGACAGGCTTTTATTATTCTGAAGTCTCCTGACGGAACACCATCGTATACTCATCGGTATGCAGGACAACATAGTTTTCGGAGGGCAGATACATCCATGTTTCATCGCCCATGACCAGTTCATCATCGCTCCAGGTCAGTTCGTATTCCGCCTCCGGGAAGGTCATGACCCCGGTATGATCCCCGTACAGCGTCATCGTGACGGCTTCGAGATCTTCTTCCGTATAGGTGCCTTCCGGGGTGATTTCCCGGATCAGGACATAAGTTCTTTCCGCCGGCACACTGTCTTCCCCGGCCGGCCGGAACGTCATCACCAGCCCACTGTCACCGGTCAGCACGAGCTCGTCATTGACTGTCTGGTAAGAGAACAGGGCTTCATCGATGCTCATGACCATGTCATCATACAGCACTTCGATTTCTTCCCCGCCGGTATGCAGAACGCCGGTGCCGTCTGCCGCCAGGCTCAGGCTGGCCACATCCCCGCTCTCGGCGAGTTCATCTTCCTTCAGGACCACATCATCCTGAATGTATTCCACCAGCCGCCATTCTCCGGCAATATCCGGCAGCTGCGGCGGGGACGGTTCTGTCGAGGCCGCAGCAGTGCTGACAGCAGGGGCCGAGCCACGAGCGAAGGTCATCCATGTATCGTCATAATGGAGCACCAGCTGCTGGCTGCCCTGCAGTTCATAGCCGATACTTTCGTCAGCCAGACGGATCTCACCGCCGGCCCACTGCACCGTCTGCGCTTCACCGTTGACAGTGTAGGTGCCTTCCCCGGTTTTGCGCAACACCAGCTCGGCGACAATCCCCTGTTCCGTCAGGGCATTTTCATCATAGGAGGTGCCGTCCGCGGTCATTTCAACCAGGTGCCACTTGCCGATTTCCGCCTGCGGCTTCTTCTCGGCACAGCCCGACAGGGCAATCATGCCAGCCGCCAGGACCAGCTTCAGCCATCTTCTCATCGCCTTATCCCTCCTTGTTCAGGGTGACGGTAAAGGTCCGGTTTCCCTTTTTCGTATGGGAAGTCACATGAACCGAACCGATTTCACTCAGTTTATGCACGTGGATGCCGCCGCAGCCCATGGTCCATTCCAGACAGTTCCAGTAGCGGTAATGGGCATCCTGTTCATGCGGCCAGGTCCTGACTTCCGCATCCTGTGCCAGCAGATCATTCAGCTGTGCTTCCAGCGCTTCCGCATCCACCTCGGCGACCAGAGCATTCTTATACTTGTTGATGGCAAAATCCGCTTCAATCGTTGAAGTCAGCGGATCATCGAGTTCCCTGCCGAGCTGTTTCTGAATCAGGCAGTGCATCAGATGCAGGCAGGTGTGCAGTTTCATCTGGGTATAGCGGAAGTCCCAGTCCAGTTCGCAGTGCACCGGCTGTCCGCATAGTTCTTCCGGGTTTTCACAGTCCGTAAACAGGATCGGATCGCCGTTTTCGTCCTTCACTGACCGGAGCACATGATAGGTTTTATCACCAATGGTCAAAGTGCCGCGGTCGCTTTTCTGGCCGCCGCCCTGGGCATAGAAAATCGTATCAGCCAGCTCGAGTGCTTTCTGTCCGTCAATCTCTTTCATTCCGGCCACAACCGTATCAATGGTCCGGCAGTAGTTATCATCGTAATAATTCATGAACTGTTCCCTCTTATTTCCGGCGGCATTCGGCATAGATGCGCGGCGGTCTGCCC
>JAFWEA010000350.1 GCA_017543005.1 Solobacterium sp.
CTGAATACATCACTTTCTACAATTCCGCCAGACCCCAGAGAAAACTAAAAGGTATGACTCCTATTCAATTCAGGCAGTCATACCTTTCCCGGTCTTTTTTATGACTGTCCCATTTTTCTGGGGCAGTTCAATTCCGTACCGGTCTGCTGGCCGAGAAACAGGCCTGAGATCTGTTCGGCCAGTTCTTCCTGATCCGCATGGTTATTCAACAGATCCGTAAAGATGATATTGAATTCCGCCCCGGCAAAGGCCAGCAGCAGGAGGCGGTCCTTTTCGCCGCGGATATCGGCCTGATGGATCTGCAGCAGGCTGCGGTTCAGAAGGTCCAGAAACAGAAAGCCAAGACCCGACCGGTTCAGCACGGTCAGGAGAGGAATATAGGGCTGGATATAGCGAAAAACCATGATCAGGTGGGCTTCGGTAAACCGTTCCTGCAGGGAGGAAACCGGGTGCTTTTCATGGAAGTCCATCATGAGCCGGTAGATATAGTTTTCGATGATCTCTTCCTTGCAGGTATAGTTGCGGTAATAGGTGGCCCGGCCGACCCCGGCATACTTGACCAGCTCGGTAATGGTGATTTCCGAAAAAGGCTTCCGGTTCATCAGTTCAAAGAGGGCCTGGGTCAGACTGTTTTCAACAACTTCATGGTCTTTGGTGTGGTAATTCATAGACAAAACCCCGTATTCTGTATCGCAAAGCCGCCGCACAGACGGGCAGTGATACGATACAATCTGTATTGCATTCATTATAACGGAGTTCAGACAGAAAAACGATGGAGAAGACAGCGATTGTTACCGACAGCAATTCCGGCATGACGGCAGAGGATGAAGCCCGTTACGGCATCCATGTCGTGCCCATGCCGGTGTTGATCAACGGAAAGGAATATTTCGAAAATGTAGACATCTTTCAGGGTGAGTTTTTTCACATCCAGAAGGATGATGCCAATATCATTACGACATCCCAGCCTTCAGCCGGTTATCTGGCCAGACTGTGGAAGGATCTTCTGAAGGAATACGACTCAATTGTCTATATCCCGATGTCCAGCGGGCTTTCTTCATCCTGTCAGACAGCCGGGATCCTGGCCGGGGATTATGACGGCCGGGTACAGGTCGTGGACAATCACCGGATTTCCGTTACCATGTTCCAGTCGGTTCTCGATGCCTGCACGTTGCGGGACCAGGGGCATACCGCTGCCGAAATCAAGACGATTCTGGAGACCGAAGCGGCCAATTCCAGTATTTATATTATGGTAGATACGCTCAAGTATCTGGTGCACGGCGGCCGGATCACACCGGCAGCGGCAGCGATGGGCTCGCTTCTGCACATCAAGCCGGTGCTGCAGATCCAGGGCGGGGCGCTGGATACCTATCAGAAGTGCCGGGGTGAACACAAGGCCCGCAAGGTCATGATGGAGGCCATGCGCAATGATCTTGACACCCGTTTCAAGGAAGAGGCGGAACGGGGTGAAATGGCACTGTTTTATTCCTGCTGCGGTATCAGCCGGGAAGAAGAGGCGGCCTGGCAGGCTGCCATTCAGGAAGCTTTTCCGGAATATACCGTGACCGGGCGGCCGCTTTCCATGAGCATTGCCGTGCACATCGGACCGGGTGCGCTGGCCATTGCATGCGCGAGAAAGATCTGACAGGCTCTGCCTGTTTTTTCTTGGTA
Source organism: Solobacterium sp. (assembly GCA_017543005.1). Lineage (GTDB taxonomy): Bacteria > Bacillota_I > Bacilli_A > Erysipelotrichales > Erysipelotrichaceae > Bulleidia. The sequence goes on from JAFWEA010000350.1 coordinate 1,669, forward strand.
AGTCATGACATAATGATACGGAAAGGAGACCGTATCATGAAATATCATAAATTGTTCGCCTGGCTGACGATCTTCTGCTTTCTGGCAACGATGATCACCGGCTACGAGAAGAAATAAGGAGACAGAACATGAAGAAATTTGTCATTGATCGGTCTTTCTGGGAACTGTTCCCGGATGCGACTATCGGTGTACTGCTGCTGCGCGGCTATGAAAATGCCGAGGAATCACCGCAGGAACTGATTGACATGCTGAATGAAAGCAATCAGCTGGCGGCCAAATATCTGACCGCCGAAAACTTCAGCGACAACCCGGTGGTGCAGGTCTGGCGGCAGGCTTTCCGGAAGTTCAAGACAAAGAAGGGGGCCCGCTGCAGCATCGAAGCACTGCTGAAGCGCTCCACCGGTGAGAATCCGGTCCATACGATCAATCCGCTGGTGGACATCTACAATTCCGCCAGTCTGCGGTATGCGCTGCCGGTCGGCTCGGAAGACATGGACACGTTTGTCGGTGACCTGCGGCTGACCATCACGGAAGGCGGCGATGATTTCCATCTGATCGGCGAAGAGGAGAGCAGTCCGTCCCTGCCGGGCGAGCTGGTCTACAAGGATGATGCCGGCGCTGTCTGCCGCTGCTTCAACTGGCGGGACGGCGAGCGGACCATGATCACCGGAAAGACCAGAAATGCCTTCATGATTATCGAGAATCTGGAACCGGAACGGATCGATGATCTGAATGCCATTATGGATTTCGTGCAGGAAAATGCCGAAAAGTACCTGCATGCTGATGTAAA
>JAFWEA010000351.1 GCA_017543005.1 Solobacterium sp.
GGTCACCATCAGGATGGTTGTCCCGTACTCCCGGTTGATCTTCTCAAGCAGGGTCATGATTTCATCCGACATGGCCGGGTCGAGGTTGCCGGTCGGCTCGTCGGCGATCAGCACCTTCGGCCGGTTGGCAATCGCGCGGGCAATGGCAACTCTCTGCTGCTGACCGCCGGACAGTTCACCCGGCAGGGCATTGCCCTTGTCATCCAGACCGACGAGGTTCATGACCTCACGGACCCGCCGGCGGATCAGGTCACTGCGCATGTTGATGACTTCCAGCGCATAGGCAATATTCTCAAAGACCGTCTTGCTGGGCAGCAGACGGAAGTCCTGGAAAACAACCCCGATGTTGCGGCGGTAAATCGGTACCTTGGAATGCCGCAGCCGGCCGACATCAATGCCGACGACATAGACATCGCCCTTGGTGGGGATCTCTTCCCCGTCCAGCAGCTTAATCAGCGTACTCTTGCCCGAGCCGGTCGGTCCGATGATGTACACAAACTCTCCCTGATCAATCTTCAGGTTGATATCAAACAGCGCGTTAACGCCCTTCTTGTACTTCTTATAGACGTGGGTGCATTCAATCATCCGCTCACCTCCGTGGAATCTATTTAATCATTATAGATAATCCGGCAATTGTTTTCCACCATGCAAGATATTAAGATTCACGCCGTTATTCTATACCAGATATCAGTTTTGTGCTATCATTCCGTGCATATGAAAAAAACACGTAAACACTGGTGGGTCTGGCTGATCGTCCTGGCCTACATCGGGTGGATTTTCTCGAACTCCATGATGGTGGCGGAAGCCTCGCAGGAGATGTCTTATACGGTCACATACCGGCTGCTGGCCATTGTCAACCGGTATGGTTTCTGGGTGGACCTCAATCAGTTCCACCACTATGTCCGCAAACTGGCGCACTTTGCCGAGTTCAGCGGTCTGGGCTTTCTCGTTGCCCTGGCCATGTGCATCTGTCCGCTGTTCCGCTGGCGGATCATCAACTTCGGCCTGTTCCTGTTCCTCATCCCGCTGGCGGATGAATCGATTCAGACCATGGTGGCCGGCCGCAGCAGTGAAGTCTTTGACATGATGATTGACGGGGGCGGCATCCTGTTCGGCGGTTTCTGCGGCTATGTGCTGATCCTGATCCTGCGGGATATCTTCTTCCATCCGAAAAGAAAACAGGCCTGAGCCTGTTCAGCTGCGGGTCAAGGCCGCGGTGCTGCCGCCTGTAATGCGCAGCAGGTCCTCGGGATTGACTTCCATCTGCAGTCCGACCTTGCCGGCAGACACCATGATCGTATCAAACAGCACGACCGTTTCGTCAAATACCGTGACGAACGGTTTTTTCATGCCCACCGGACTGCAGCCGCCGTGAATATAGCCGGTCAAAGGCAGCAGCGTCTTCTGAGGAATCATCTCCACACTCTTGACGCCGACTGCTCTGGCACAGGCTTTCAGGTCCAGCTTCTCCGCCACCGGGATGACAAAGACATAGTGCTCATGATCATCTCCCTGGGTCACCAGGGTCTTGAAGACCTGCTCGGGATCCTGGCCGCATTTGCGGGCGACCGTGACCCCGTCCAGCTGCCCGTCGCTGACATCATACGCATGCACGGTGTAAGTGATGCCCTCACTGTCCAGCATGCGCATGGCGTTGGTTTTCTTTTCTTCTTTTGCCATGGTCTCATTGTACTGCATATGCCGGGATTCTGCCATTGACGGCGAAAACCGCCTTTTTCTAAAATAGATGCGTAAGGAGACATTATCATGACGATCAGAAATGTTACCCATGCTGCGAATGTCCGTCTCTCGGATGACGGAAAGAAAGTCATAATCATTGACCAGACAGCCCTGCCGAACCGGGTGGTGCATCTGGAACTGGACGAACTGCAGCCCTGCTACGACGCCATCCGGCTGCTGCAGGTGCGGGGCGCCCCGGCCATCGGCATCTTTGCCGGCTATGCCATGTATGTGCTGGCTGCGCACTATCCGGAACTGTCTTATGACCGGTTCTGTGAAAAGTTCCATGCGGACAAGGAGTATCTCAATTCCTCCCGGCCGACTGCAGTCAATCTGTCCTGGGCCCTGAACCGGATGGAAAAGGTTGTGCTGGATCACAAGGATCTGGCCGTTCCGGAAATCGTATCGCTGCTGAAGAAGGAAGCGATCACCATCCACGAAGAAGATATTGCCATGTGCACGGCCATTTCCGAACACGGCCTGTCCCTGCTGAAGGACGGCGACGGCATCCTGACCCACTGCAATGCCGGCCCGCTGGCCACTTCGCGCTACGGCACGGCAATCGGCCCGGTCCTGCTGGGCCGTGAGCGGGGCATGAACTTCCATGTGTTTGCGGATGAAACCAGACCCCTGCTGCAGGGCGCCCGGCTGACCTCGTATGAGCTGAGCAGCGCCGGCGTCGATGTGACGCTGATCTGCGACAACATGGCCTCGATTGTCATGAAGAACGGCTGGGTCAACGCGGTCTTTGTCGGCTGTGACCGGATCGCCGCCAACGGTGATACCGCCAACAAGATCGGCACCTCCGGCGTTGCCATCCTGGCCAAGCACTACGGCATCCCGTTCTACACCCTCGGCCCTTCCTCCACCATCGACATGAATACGCCGACCGGGGATGACATCCGCATTGAACTGCGGGATCCGGAGGAGATCAAGAAGATGTGGTACAAGGAGCCGATGGCCCCGGAAGACGTCAAGTGCTACAACCCGGCTTTCGATGTGACCGATCACAGCCTGATCGCCGGCATCATAACGGAGAAAGGCATTGTCCGGCCGCCGTTTGACATCAATCTGAAAAAACTGTTCGCTGAATAAAAGGAGATTAAAACACTATGGAACCAAGAGAATCTATTTCCGCCAGTATCCGTGCCACTGCCGAGATTGCCAAGGTTGTGCTGATGCCGGGTGACCCGCTGCGGGCCAAGGCCGTCGCTGACCAGTACATGACCGATGTCGTCTGCTTCAACGATGTCAGAAACATGCTGGGCTACACCGGCACCTACAAGGGCAAGCGCATCTCCGTCATGGGCCATGGCATGGGTGTTCCTTCCATGGGTATTTACGCCACCGAGCTGTACAACCAGTTCGGGGTCGAAGCCATCATCCGCATCGGCTCAGCCGGCGGTCTGGCAGACGATGTGGATGCCCGTGACGTCGTGATCGCCCAGGCGGCTTCCACGAACTCGGCCTACGGCAATGCCTTCGGCATTCCGGGTCAGCTGGCAGCCTGCGGTGACTATGACATGCTGGAAGAAGCCGTCCGGGCGGCACGGGAAAAAGACGTGAAGTTCAGAGTCGGCAAGGTCTATACTTCGGACTTCTTCTACTATCCGCAGCCGGATCTGAACGAAAAGCTCAGAAAGTTCGGTCACCTCTGTGTCGAAATGGAAACAGCCGGCCTGTACTGGACAGCCGCTGCCTGCGGCAAGAAGGCCCTGTCCATCCTCTCCATCAGTGACCATCTCTTCAAGCCGGTGGCCCTGACTGCGGAAGAGCGCCAGAACAGTTTCACCGACATGATGGAAATCGCCCTGGACACCGCCTGGAAGTTCTCGGAATAATATCTGATCTGAAAATGCACACAAAAAGGAGAATCTCACAGTTCTCCTTTTTTTACCGTTCCTTCAGCCATCTGATCAGAAGATCCAGGCTTTCTTTCGGGACACAGAAGCGCTCCCGGCTCACTTCGATTTCCTTCCGGACTGCTTCCATGTCAAACCACTGCACCGAAGCGACCTCGCTTTCCTGCAGGACCAGGCTGCCGGTCTGCACCGGCTTTTCAAGAACATAGAGCCAGACGACTTCATTGTCCCTGAACAGGGTTTCGTGAAACACCTTTTCGTACTGCACGCGGAACTGCCCGATATACTGCAGGTCTTCCGGTTCGGCCAAGAGGCCCAGCTCTTCCTGCAGTTCGCGCAGGGCGGAGGTCAGCGGTTCCTGTCCGGCCGGCACATGGCCGGCGCTGGAGGTATCGAAAAGGCCCGGGAAGGAATCCTTTTCCCAGCTGCGTTGCTGCAGCAGGACTTCATACTGCCCATTAATACAGCGGACTATCCAGACATGCGCGGTCCGATGGCAGATGCCTAGCCGGTGCGCTTCTGTGCGGCTGACGGTCTTCCCCAGGGGTTCACCCTGTTCGTTGCAGATATCAAAATACTCCATTATTTATGCCATCCATTCCCCGGGAAATCGGTTATTCCGCTTCTTCCCGGATATAGCGGATGTATTCATCGCCCAGACGTCTGCGGACTTCGGCAAGGACCGGCTCGATCAGCCGCATGGCCTCATCATGATCCGCGGCCGCGGCCGTGATGCGGATCAGGCAGCCGTCATCCTTGGCATAGGTGGCCACGGTGGGGTTCTGCTGGTCCAGCAGTTCATCCAGGGCATCGGCGACCGGTGCCTCACCGACGATCATCCGTGGAGCTTCCTGCATGCTGAGCATCTTGACATTGACCGATACCAGCACCCGCTGGCTGCGGCCGCGCAGGTAGTCCACGCAGTATTCCGCAAACATCGGTTCCATTTCCTTCGGCGGTCCCGGCAGAAGAATGCAGGTCCGCCCGTCATATTCCATGATGATGCCCGGGGCCGTGCCATGGTGGTTGTACAGCACCAGGCTGTTCTCCGGCACCAGGGCCTGCTTGGCCAGGCTGTCCTTCAGTGACTGCCGGCCGGCCAGTTCCAGAAGATTCCCCATCATGGCCAGGGCTTTTTCATCCATGACCAGTTTCCGGTGGAAGTATTCCGCCAGCATTTCCTTTGTAATATCATCCCTGGTCGGACCCAGGCCGCCGGTCATGATGACCGTATCCGCCCGGGTATATGCGGTTTCCACCGCCGCCATGATCCGGGCCGGGTTGTCGCCGACCACCGTCTGAAAATGCACCTCGATGCCCA
>JAFWEA010000004.1 GCA_017543005.1 Solobacterium sp.
CCGCTGCGGGACTGCATGGTCATCGTGCACATTGCCCAGGAAGACAAACCGGATATCCTGCTGTTTACCGAAGCCGGCTTCATCGGCGGCAAGGGCATGAACAGCTGCGGCGTCTCCCTGACCCTCAACGCCATGCAGGCCGGTCATGACTGGCACGGCATCCCGCTGCACATCAAGATGCGGGCCGCCCTGGACAGCACCTATGTGGCCGAGGCCTACGGCAACGCGGCTGCCGGCATAACTGCCGACGGGGGCAACCTCATCCTGACCAGCGGCGACGGTGTGGCATTGAGCCTGGAAATCACCCCGAAGGGCGTCGATGCCATCCTGCCGGAAAACGGCATGATCCTGCATACCAACCATATGCTCAGCAGCATGCTGCTGAACAAGGTGGCTGACGGCTACCGGCCAAGGGGCAGCACCTTTGTCCGCCTTACCCGGCTGCGTGAGCGCATGCGCGGCAGGAATGACGTTGATGTCGAATATATGATGTCCGTGCTGCGGGATCAGGGCGGCTATCCGAATTCCATCGATGTCCATATCACCGACAAACTCCCGGAAAACCGCCAGGGCGCAACCAACTACGCCCTGATCATGGATACCACCGACAAGGTCGCCTGGTTCTGTGCCGGCAACCCGTCTGAAGGCGAATTCAAAGAGTACAGAATCTGAACATGCCGGAAACCCTTCATCACAGGAGGGTTTCCTTTTTTATGCTTCACTATAAGTCTTTATTATAATGAAACATTTTCATAGAAAACCCCCTGCATGAGTGATAAAATCCCTTATGGTGTCATAATTTAAATTTATTATGCAAAGGGGACACTGCTATGAGCATATTTGATATTCTGACTTTATTCGGCGGTCTGGCCATGTTCCTGTACGGCATGCGTCTGATGGGTGACGGTCTGAAGGAAAGCTCCTCCGGTACTTTGAAAAAAGCGATGGAGAGCGTGACCAACAACCCCGTCAAGGCCTTCCTGCTGGGTCTGGCCGTTACTGCCATTATCCAGTCCTCGACCGCAACGATTGTCATCACTTCCGGTCTGGTTGCGGCCGGCATCATCACCCTGCGCCAGTCACTGGGCATCATCATCGGCGCCAATGTCGGTACCACGGTGACCGGACAGATCATCCGGCTGCTTGACGTGGACGCTTCCAGCGGCAGTATTCTGCAGTTCTTCAAGCCTTCCACGCTGGCCCCGATCGCCCTGATCATCGGCATTGTCCTGATCATGGCCGGCCGGTTCAAGAATGCCAAGGTCATCGGCAATATCGCCATCGGCTTCGGTATCCTGTTCAGCGGCCTGCTGAATATGACCAATGCCGTGGATGCCCTGGGGGAAACCGGCATCTTCGAATCGCTGTTTTCGCAGCTTGGCTCCAACCCCCTGCTCGGTTATCTGACCGGCGCAACCGTGGCCTTCATCCTGCAGAGCTCATCCGCCACCATCGGTATCCTGCAGGCCTTCTCGGCTTCGGGTCAGCTGGTGTTCAATGAAGTCTATGCCGTCATCGTCGGTGTGTATCTGGGCGACTGCGTCACGACTGCCATCGTCTGCTCGATCGGTGCCAAGGAAGACGCCAAGCGGGTTGGCATCGTCAATATCCTCTATAACCTGAATAAATCTGTCCTGGTGCTGCTTGGCATCTTCATTCTCCGCAAGTTCGGGGTGCTGGACGGCATCTGGAATGAAGTGGTCAACTCCGGCCGGATTGCCAATGCCAACTCCATCTTCAACCTCAGCTGCGCCATCCTGCTGCTGCCGATGATTCCGGTCTTTGAAAAACTCAGCTACCAGATCGTCAAGCCGAAGCCGGAACCGGAAAACAAATACAAGAACCAGCTGGAAGAGCTCAACCCGGTCTTCTATTCCACCCCGGCCCTGGCCCTGGGCAGTGCGCATGATGTCCTGATGACCCAGTTCCTGGCCGCCAAAAAGAATGTCCAGGAAGCCCTGGGACTGATCCACACCTATGATGAGAAACAATATGCCGCAATCCAGGCGGAAGAAGACAATATCGACCTGCTGACCGACCGGACCACCCGGTACCTGGCCGACCTGTCCGGTCATCTGACCCAGCAGCAGCACATTGATATCCTGAACGAATACTACAAGCTGGTCAACGAATTCGAGCGGTTGGGCGACTATGCTGTCAACATCGCCGAAATCGCCGACCACATGCATACCGGCGATATCCTGTTCTCCTCGGAAGCGGTCGGTGAACTGAATGTCCTGCAGGATCTGATCGAACAGATTCTCACACTTGCCGAAGCGGCGTTTGCCTCAAGAAACGTAGAGGCGGCCATGAAGATCGAACCGCTGGAAGAAGTCGTGGATGACCTGGTTGAAGCCCTGCGCGACAACCACCTCGGCCGGCTGGTCCGCAATGAATGCACCGTCCTGGCCGGCACGAACTTCATGAACCTGCTGGGCGAAATCGAGCGGGTTTCCGATATCTGTTCGAATATCGGTCTGGCCACGGTCTCCCGGGTCATGCCGGAGAAGGCCGACAACGCGCACGACTATGCGGAATTCCTGCATTCCGGTCAGGATGAAACCTTCAACCGGGAATACGAGGAGGCCCGCAGAAAATACTTCGACCGGATCAACCTTTATATCAAGCCGGTCAGTGAACGCAGCCCGGAAGAAACCGCATCATAAACGTAAAACAGCACAAGCGTGCTGTTTTTTTTACGATATCTGCCCATCGGTGCAGTCCCGGTCTGATTCGTTTTCCCGGATCATTTTCAGGATGTCATGCCGCAGCTGCTGCGGCCAGTCTTTTTCCTGCTGCCCAAGTGCCTGCCGCCTGGTTTCGTACATGATCACATGCAGCAGCACCAGCAGTTCCTCCGGCACCCCGGCATTATGATCTCTCATGGCTTTGACCTTC
>JAFWEA010000352.1 GCA_017543005.1 Solobacterium sp.
AAACTGCATCCGGTTCCTGCGGACGGACAACGGGATGACCCAGGCTCAGCTGGCCGATAAACTCGGGGTTACCGATAAAGCGGTATCCAAGTGGGAGCGGGGCCTCTCTTATCCGGATATCGAACTGATACCGCGGCTGTGTGAAATTCTCGGAGTGACCGTGGATGACCTGCTTGGCGAGTGTGCGGGAGACTGCCGCCCGGCCATGCTCAGGGAAGCCTTTGAACTCTCCCGGGACATCCGGACACCGCTGCATATTATTCTGGGCTATGTCGATATTGCCAAGCGCAGCTATGAAGATCCTGAAGTGCTGATGAAGTACCTGGACGGGATCCGCTTCTGCGGTGAATACATGATGACCATGCTCAGTGACAGAAATACCGATCCGCATGCCGGACCGGACAGCGGTTATACCGAAGAAATCGAGCAGTTCCTGAAAGAACGGCAGGCAGCCGGCAGTCATGACTTGAAGGCCTATGACTTCAGCGGCTGTCAGATCCTGGTGGCCGAAGACATGGCCATCAACCGGGAGATCGCGGCCGAGGTACTGAAACAGACCGGGGCTATAACCCACTTTGCCGTCAACGGAGCCGAATGCGTGCAGAAAGTAACAGATGCGAAGGCCGGGACATACGATCTGATCCTGATGGATATCCGTATGCCGGTCATGGACGGGTTTGAAGCCACCCGCAGGATCCGGGCTCTCGCGGATCCGGAAAAAGCTTCCATTCCGATTGTGGCCATGACATCCAATGTTTCCGAACAGGACAGGGATCAGGCCTTCGAGGCAGGTATGAATGCCTTTGCGGAGAAGCCTATCTTTGTGGACAGACTGTTCGCCACGATCAAAGAATATCTCGTCTGAGAGCAAACCGGACCGGCTGCGGCCGGTCTTTTCTTATAATGGGATTATCTAGACAGGAGAAAGGATATATGCGGCTTTATCATACCGGTACACTGATCATCAAGGATCCGGACCTGCGCCATGGCCGGAAGAACGCAGACTTCGGCCAGGGGTTCTACCTGACCCCGGACAGAGACTTTACCTACCGCTGGGCCCGCCGGGATGCCATTGTCAATCTCTATGAACTGGACGAAACCGGCCTGAACATCCATCGCTTTACCCGGGATATCGAGTGGTTCAACTATATCTTTCATAACCGCAGGGTGGAGGATACCATTGACGCTGATGTGATCATCGGTCCGATTGCCAATGATACGATCTTTGATACCATGGGCATCATCAGCAGCGGTTTCCTCACACCGGAAGAAGCATTGAAACTATTGCTGATCGGTCCGGAATATACCCAGGTGACCATTAAGAGCGAAAAGGCAAAGTCGCAGCTGCACTGGCTGAGCTCTGAGCAGATCACGGCGATTGATGAATCCCTGCATCAGCAGGAAGAAGCGGAATACCAGAAACTGTTTGCGGAAGCCATGACAAAATAATTATGGATGCCAGACACGAAAACAGACCTCAGTGAGGCCTGCTTTTCAGTCTGTCAGTCAGTGATTTCACCAGGTGCATCTTATGCCCGGCTCCGGCCGGAAAGCCGCGTCCGTAAGGATAATGCCGGAAGAAGCACAGCAGAAACAGGATAACGGTCAGCAGGAAACATTCCCGGCCAAACAGGAACCAGGCCGGAAACAGAAAGAACAGCGGAATGGCAATGCCGGCCAGGGACAGATAGCCGCTGACCAGGGCTGTCACCAGCCCGCACAACAGGGCCAGAATGCCCCATAAAGGCGAATAGATGACCAGGGCAGCTGCTGATGTGGCCACGGCCTTGCCGCCGGAGAAATGCCGCCAGAAGGGCAGGGAATGGCCAAAACAGGCACCTAATCCGGCATAGTAGAGAATGATATGCCCATAGGAACCAAACAGGATATATGAGATACCCATGGCCAGCAGGCACTTGCCCAGATCCCCGGCCAGCACCATCAGTCCGGCTTTGACACCCAGGGCCGACATGACATTGGCCATGCCCGGGTTGCCGGAGCCGCCCAGCTCTGATGCCGGCTTATGCGCGATGGCATGCGAAACGATCTCCCCGGTCAGGATGCAGCCGCAGAAATACGAGAGGATAAAGGACAGACATTTTGCCGTTAATGCACTCATAACACCAGAATTGTAGCACCATTATAAAAACCCCGCAGTGGATATGATACTGCGGGGTTTCCTGATTATGCCTTGTTCAGTTCTTCCAGACCATCGAGGGCCAGCTGGGCATATAATGCCACACCGACCTCAAGGGCCGATTCATCGAAGTGCACTGATTCATTGTGCAGGCTGACCACCTTGTCAGCTTCCGGCCACATCGCACCGAGGTTATAGAAGGCTGTCTTTACACCGGTAATACCGTACCAGCCGAAGTCTTCACCGCCCATCATCGGTTCAATGATCTCAAACTTGCCCGGGGCAACTTTTTCGGCAGATTTGCGGCCGAGTTCGAAGGCTTCCGGATCGTTTTCCAGCGGTTCGAGCAGCTTGTTGTATTCCACCTCAGCCTCACAGCGGTAGGCATGGGCTGTATCGGTAACGATTCTTGTCATGATCGTATCGATATCCCGGTGAACATCCGGGCTGTACATGCGGGAAGTGCCTTCCATGTAGGCGTCACCGGAAATGATATTGAACCGGCTGCCGGAAACCAGGCTGCCGACGGTGACAACGACCGGATCAGCCGGATGGAACTCACGGGAGACCATGGTCTGCAGGGCATTGACCACCTGGGCAGCAGCTACTGTGGCATCCACACCGAGTTCGGGATGGGCCCCATGGGCTGTCTTGCCCTTGATATGAATCTTGAACCAGTCAACCCCGGCCTGGGCCTGACCCGGACGGCCTGTAATGACCCCGCACGGAGTCATGGAATCAATATGAATACCGAAGGCATAGCCGACACCGTCCATAACGCCCTGTTCGATCATCAGCTTTGCTCCTTCTGCGGCTTCTTCCGCCGGCTGGAAACAGAACCGGACAGTACCGGCAAATTCATTCTGCATGTCCCGCAGTACCTTCACGGCACCCAGCAGCATCGCATTATGCGTGTCATGGCCACAGGCATGCATATAGCCGTCATTGACACTCTTGAACTCAAAGTCGGTCTTTTCCTGGATGGAAAGGGCATCGATATCGGCCCGGATCATAACGATCTTGTCGCTGTCCGCCAGGGTGCCCTTGAGTTCGGCAATAACCCCGGTCGGGTTGGTGCGCCGGTAACTGACATTCAGCTTGTCGAGTTCCTCGCAGATACGGTCGGTGGTACGGAATTCCTGCA
>JAFWEA010000353.1 GCA_017543005.1 Solobacterium sp.
CCGTTCCAGCCGCGATATCCGCAGTCTCAGCAACATTGAATATCTCGGCACCCTGCCGATTTATCAGAAGAAAAAGAGAAAGAATACCGTTTCCAGCATCAATATCATGGAACATAATGTCCAGGAGAACTATCTGGAAGCCCTACGGCTGATCCGTACCCGGGTACTGCGGCGTCTGGAGGAAAACGGCCATAAAGTCATCATGGTGACCAGTTCCGTACCGGGTGAGGGCAAGACCACCATCGCGGCTAACCTGGCGATCTCCATGTCCGGCAAGAACAAGAAAGTCGTGCTGATTGACTGCGACCTGCGCAACCCGTCCCTGCAGGAAATCTTCCGGGTCCCGGAGGATCAGCCGGGCATTGCGGATGTGCTGAGCCGGAAAGTCAAGATCAGTGAGGCGGCAGTCTCCTATGAGGATTACGGCATGGATCTGGTGGTTCTGTTCGGTTCACCGAACAGTGACCATGCCCAGCCGGAACTGCTCAGCGGCAAGACCATGGGAAAGCTGATTGAAGGCCTGAAGCAGATTGCGGATGTCATTATCCTGGATACGCCGCCGTCCGCCATGCTGGTGGATGCGATGCTGGTGTCCAAGTATGTGGATGAGGCCCTGTATGTCATCATGTGCGATTACGCCAAGAAGAGCGTGGTCGTCAACGGCATCCAGGAACTCAGCGCAGCCGGAGTGGAAATCGGCGGCTTCATCCTCAACGGCGGCCGCGGCGGCTCCGGCAGCTACGGGTATCATTCCTACGGCTACAACAGCCGCTACTATACAGCAAAGCAGGAAGAGGAAACAGAATAAAAGGCGGTTCGGATGGAACCGCCTTTTATTCTGTCTTACGGATGCATATGTCCGCCCGGCATGCCGCCGCCCATCGGTCCGCCCTGCGGGCGCTGACCCTGGGTGCCGTCCTGCGGCATCTGGCCATCCTGCGGCATTTGACCATCCTGCGGCATTTGACCATCCTGCGGCATCTGGCCCTGCATGCTGCCCATCATACCGCCGCCCATCATGGCATTGGTAATGGTGGTGAGCTGCTGGCCGTTGGCTGTGACTGTGCCGCCGGTGAATGTGATCTGTCCGTCAATATCGAACGGTGACTGGGCTGTGATATCAATGGTTCCGCCGGTAATGATCAGATTGCCGTTGGAATCAACTGCGTCGGTGTCGCCGGCCCCCATGGTGATGGTGATGTTTCCGCCGTTGATTTCGGCTGCGGTTGTGAAGGCCGAGGACTTGTTGGCAGCGTTGATGCCGTCATCGGAAGCGTTGATGGTGATGTCACCGTCATTGACCTGGACCCAGGTTCCTTCCAGACCTTCTGCCGCTGTGATGCTGAAGGTACCGCCGTCAATCTGCACGATTGTCTCGCCGTGGATGGCATCGTCACCGGCAGTAATGTCATAGGTTCCGCCGCAGATATAGATAGATCCTTTGGTGATGTCATCTTCGTTTTCGGCATGGATGCCGTCATCGGCTGCCTGGATCGTAACTGTACCGTCAGCGCCGCAGTAGGAATCATTGGCCTCGATCGCATCATCCTGGCAGCTGATGTTCAGGATGCCGCCGGTAACCTTGATGTCATCCTTGCCGTCAATGCCGTCCTCGGATGATGTGATATTCAGAACTCCGACTCCGTTGAAGACGATGTCATCCTTTGAGGTGATGACGGCATCTGCGTCAAGTTCACTGTTCTCCGCAAATGTGCCGGTGACAGTCAGTGTGTTGTCGGAGCTGCTTGTCGTGACGAAGACCTTGTCGGCGCTGGCCACGTAGATGCACGGGGCACTTTCGTTGGTGATGCTGAGGCCGTTAAGCACCAGCTGCACCTTGTCACTGTCACCGGCGTTGACCGTGACCGTCATGTTTGATGCTGTCCCGGAGAGCACATAGACACCGGCCGCCGTGATGGTGATGTCTTCACCGTTCTGTACAGTGTAATAAACCGCTTCAGAGACATCTGCTGTCTGGGTCAGGTCCCGCTCCGTGAAGAGATCGGCTGTGTCAATGGCCCCGCCGCTGCTCGTACTGACGGTGGTGACCAGGGATTCCGTATTCTCCAGGACGGCCTGGGCAGTCTGTACAGCGGAAGCCGGGGTGCTGCTTTCGGCTGGGGAAGCGGAAGCTGCGGCTGTCGTATTGGCAGAACATCCTGCCAGGGTCAGGCTCAGGACCATTGCGGCACCGGCCATCAGGTTTTTCTTTTTCATCATTTTTTCCTCCTTTGTGGGATACACCCAGAGAATACCAATGCAATCTGAAGATTATCTGAACAAAAAGTGATTCTGTACTGAATCAAAATGGGAAAATCGTGGGTTGGGGGCAGTAAAAACGAATCGGGATGATATATAATCATTACTGGTGATGAATATGGATAAGAGTTTTCGTACAAAACTGATTGTGATTGCAGTCCTCGCGGCCCTGATCCTGGGCGGGTTCGGATACCTTGCCCTGAGCAACAACGGGGATCCGTTTGCCCCGATCAGACCGACCCCGACCCCGACGCCGACCCCCGAGCCGACCCCGACGCCGACGCCGACCCCGATTCCGACCCCGACCCCGACGCCGGAACCGACCCCGGAACCGGTGGATATTGATTCGGATACGTCCATCCAGCGAGTTGTAAACAAGTGGCGCACGGTTCCTTCCGACTATGTGCCGTCTGATCTGGTGACCGTGGATGTCAAGAGTGATCATCCGCAGCAGCTGCGGCAGGAAGCGGCCGATCAGCTCAAGGCCATGTTTGCGGCGGCCCAGGCAGACAATGTCTATCTGAAGCTGGTCAGCGGCTATCGTTCCTATACCGAACAGACATCGCTGTGGTACACCTATGAAGAGCGCTATGGCAGAAACCGGGCAGAAATGATGGACTGCCATCCGGGCGGAAGCGAGCATCAGCTGGGCCTGGCGGCAGACCTTGGCAACTGGAACGGCAAGTGTGAACTGCAGGCCTGCATGGAACAGTATTCGTCCTTTACCTGGCTGACCAAGCATGCCCATGAATACGGCTGGATCATGCGCTATCCTTATCAGAAAGAAGGCATTACCGGCATCAGCTATGCCCCGTGGCACTGGCGCTATGTCGGTGTGGAGGAAGCGACGGCCATCAAGAACTCCGGTCTGACGGTGGAACAGTTCTACGGGCTGACTCAATAAGATCCAGTAAAATACAGATAACGAAAGAATCCATCGGATGAGACAATCCGGTGGATTTTTGCTGTTTCTTGGATATAATTAAAAAACATAAAGGAACATGATTATGGATAAAGTACTGGAAACGGCGCTGCAGCTGCGTCACCAACTGCATAACTGTGCGGAACTGTCAGGGCATGAAGTGGTTACCCGGGCAACTCTGATTGCCTTTCTGAAAGAACATACATCACTGGAGATCCATGACTGCGGACCGGGTTTCTATGCGGTCCACCGCGAAGCGGAATGCACAAAGCCTTCGATTGCCCTGCGGGCGGATTATGATGCTCTGCCGGTGCCGGGCGGCGGGGCAGCCCATCTCTGCGGGCATGACGGCCACAGTGCGGGGCTCTGCGCGATCGGGATGCTGCTGGAGGGGAAGGCCCTGAACCGGAATGTCTTCCTGCTGTTTCAGCCGGCGGAAGAGACCGGGGAGGGCGCCCTGCAGTGCCTGGATCTGTTTTCCCGGGAAAAGGTTGATCTTGTTTTCGGGCTGCACAACAGGCCGGGCATGCCGGCCGGCCGCGTCCTGGTTAATTACGGATCCGCTGCCTGCGCTTCCCTGGGCCTGATTATCCGCTATACCGGCAGACCGGCCCATGCGGCCTACCCGGAAAGCGGCATTTCACCGGCGGCGGCCGTGGGCGAACTGCTCAGTGCCCTGCCGGAACTGACGGATCCGCAGCGTTACGAAGGTATGACCATGGCTACGGTCATCGGCTGCCGGATGGGGGAGAAGGCCTTCGGCAAGGCGGCCTCCGATGCGGAAGTATGGCTGACGCTGCGCGGGGAATACAAGCGTGATTTCGAGCGGCTGACAGAAGATATCCGGCACAAGGCGGAAGAACTGGCAGCCCGCCATCATCTGGCATACTGTGATGAACTGCAGGATGTCTTCCCGGCAACCGAAAATCATACGGCCGCGGTCGACATGGTCATGCAGGCCTGCGGCGCGGCCGAAGCCGAAGAACCGATGCGGGCCAGTGAGGATTTCGGTCATTTCCTGATGCGCTGTCCCGGCGCGCTGTTCTGGGTCGGCAGCGGTGAAGATCATCCGAACCTGCACGATGCCGCGTATGAATATCCGGACGAGATCCTGCCGGCATCCGTACAGGCTTTCTGGAACCTGCTGACCTTCTGAACCATTAAATAAACAGGAAAGTCGTGAAAATTCGTGTCATTTGACACAAATAACCCGAAAAAAGCACCGGAAAACGGGGTGGAAAACCACACTTTCGGACCATTATAAATATATAGAAAAAAAGGCTTGCACAGGCCTTTTTTAGGTGATAGTATATTGAAGCACTCGCGTAGACATGGGAGGTTGCCGGCACGCTGGAAGGCGTTGTCACGAAAGCGTGATAACCGGGGAATTTCCATCGAGCGATCCGCCAAAAAGACGGAGTGAAAATAAGGAGGAAAATTTCATGGCAAAAAATTCTGTAAGAATTCGCTTGAAGGCTTACGAGAACAGAAGTCTGGATGCGGCCGCGAAGAAGATCGTGGAAACCGCAGCCAACCACGGGGCTAAGAAGATCACCGGCCCGGTACCGCTGCCGACAGAGAGAGAAGTCGTCACTGTCCTGCGGGCCGTGCACAAGTACAAGGATTCCCGTGAACAGTTCGAGATCCGCACACACAAGAGACTCATCGAAATCATCGGCCCGAGCGCTGAGACGATCGATGCTCTGAGCAGACTGGATCTGCCCAGCGGAGTCGACATCGAAATCAAGCTTTAAGGAAAGGACCGGGTAAAAACAGATGAAAGGTATCTTAGGACGTAAGCTCGGCATGACACAGGTCTTCACGATTGAAGGAACCCTCGTTCCGGTCACAGTCATTGAAGTACAGCCGAATGTTGTGCTGCAGAAGAAAACCATAGAGAAGGACGGCTACGCAGCCCTGCAGCTGGGTTACGAAGACGTCAAGGAACACAGAAGCAACAAACCGGCCATCGGCCACGCCAAGAAGGCAAATACAGCGCCGAAGAAGTACATCCGCGAAATCAAGGCTGATGAACTGATGGACTGCGAAGTCGGCGCCGAAATCAAGGCTGACATCTTCGCCGCAGGCGACATCGTCGATGTAACAGGCACATCCAAAGGCCATGGCTACACCGGCACAATTGCCCGCTACAACGCTCACCGGGGACCGGAAAGCCACGGTGGTTCCAAGAACGTACGGCACATCGGTTCTCTGGCGACAACAGGTCGTAACAACGGCCGGATCGAAAAGAACACACCGATGCCGGGTCAGGACGGCGGCTTCACCGTCACCAACCAGAACCTGACAGTTGTCAAGGTTGACGCTGAAGAAGGCTACATTCTGGTCAAGGGCAACGTTCCGGGTCCGCGCAAGGGTCTGGTCATGATCAAGACCACAGTCAAGCCGGTCAAGAAGACAGCCGTTGAAGAACTGATTTCTTACGAAGGTGTTGATGTCAAGGAAGAACTGGAAAAGGTCTCCGAGGCAATCAATGAAGAACTGGCCAAGGAAGCAGCTGAAAAGGCTGAAATCGAAGCGGCCAAGAAGAAGGCTGCCAGCGCAGCCCGCAAGGGAAACTAAGGGAGGCTTAATACATGACGAAGATGGATGTATATAACCAGGAAGCCGCTGTCGTCAAGACAGTCGAGCTGTCCGACGCCGTGTTCGGAATTGAGCCGAATCAGCAGGCGATCTATGATGCGGTTCTCGCATATCAGGCCGGCCTGCGGCAGGGCACCCACTCCACACTGACAAGATCGTTCGTTTCCGGCACCGGCAAGAAGCCGTTCCGCCAGAAGGGAACAGGCCGTGCCCGTCAGGGTTCGACCAGAGCCACACAGTGGAGAGGCGGCGCCATCGCCTTCGGCCCGCATCCGCGGACATACGGCATCAAGCTCAACCGCAAGGTTCGCCGTCTGGCTCTGCGCTCCGCGCTGAGTGAAAAGGCCCAGGGCGGTGCCATGAAGCTGATCGAAAACCTCAGCTTCGACGAAATCAAGACTAAGAAGGCTGTCGCGCTGATGGACGCCTTCGGCTTCGACCGCAAGACACTGTTCGTTGCGGACATCGCCGAGGATTATGACAACGCGTTCATGTCCATGCGCAACATCCCGAATGCACTGGTTGTTTCCGTCAATCAGCTGAACGTGTATGACATCGTCAACGCTGACATGCTGGTCTTCACGGAAGCTGCCGCCGCTGCAGCAGAGGAGGTATTCGCATAATGAGTGCACGCGATATCATCATCCGCCCGATCGTTACGGAAAAATCCATGAAGCAGGGCGAAGAAAACAAGGTCAGCTTCGAAGTTGCTAAGGGCACAAACAAGACAGCAGTTGCCCTGGCAATCAAGGAAATCTACGGCATCAAGCCGGAAAAGGTGAACATCGTCAACGTTCACCCGAAAACGAAGAGACTCGGCAAGTACGTTGGCAAGACCAATGCGGTCCGCAAGGCCATCGTCAAGCTGCCTGAAGGTCAGAGCATCGACCTCTTCAACAGTGAGAACTAAGAGGTTCAAATATCGGAGGAACATCGCTATCTCCGGATAACAAGCGAAAGGAAAGTAAAAGAAAATGGCTATTAAAAAGTATAAGCCGACCACGAACGGGCGCCGCAACATGAGCACCCTGGCGAATGACAAGATCACAAAGTCAACGCCTGAAAAGAGTCTGGTCGAGCCGAAGAACAGCACCGGCGGCAGAGGCAATACCGGCCGGGTTACAACCCGTCATCATGGCGGCGGTGTAAAGCAGAAGTACAGAGTCATCGATTTCAAGAGAAATAAGGATGGCGTCGAAGGCAGAGTTGCGGCGATCGAATACGATCCGAACCGCAACGCCAACATTGCTCTGATCAACTACATGGACGGTGAAAAGCGTTACATCATCGCTCCGCAGAACCTGACAGTCGGCACAAAGATCGTCTCCGGCGAAGCCGTTGACATCAAGGTCGGCAATGCAATGGAACTGAAGAGCATTCCGGAAGGTACATATGTACACTGTGTCGAACTGTTCCCGGGCCGCGGCGGTCAGATGGCTAGAGCAGCAGGCTGCTCCGCCCAGATCCTCGGCTTCGACGGTCCGTACGCAACGCTGCGTCTGAGCAGCGGTGAAGTCCGCAAGGTTCTCGCCAACTGCCGCGCAACCATCGGTGTTGTCGGCAACGAAGACTATAACCTGATCAGCTGGGGTAAGGCAGGCCGCAACCGCTGGAAGGGCATCCGCCCGACAGTCCGTGGTTCAGCCATGAACCCGGTAGACCACCCGCATGGTGGTGGTGAAGGCCGCACACCGGTCGGCCGCAAGAGCCCGATGACCCCGTGGGGCAAGAAGGCTATGGGTGTCAAGACCCGCAAGCACAAGAAGGCTTCCAGCGCTCTGATCATGAGCAGACGGAACGGGAAATAAGGACTGAAAGGAGAAACCGAAGATGTCAAGAAGCATTAAAAAAGGTCCATTCTGCGATGAACATCTGATGAAGAAGGTTGAAGCACAGAATGCGGCAAACAGAAAAGAAGTCATCAAGACATGGTCCCGCCGTTCTACAATTTTCCCAAGTTTCGTAGAACATACCTTCGCGGTATACAACGGCAAGGAGCACGTCCCGGTATATGTGACCGAAGATATGGTCGGTCACAAGCTGGGTGAATTTGTCCCGACCCGCCGGTATGGCGGTCATGGCGACAACAAGGACAAGTAAGGAGGAGAAAGACAATGGATGTAAAAGCAACTGCAAAAACTGTTCGTTTCACTCCCCGCAAGGTCCGTCTGGTACTGGATGTTGTCAGAGGCAAGGATGTTGCTGAGGCTCTGGCCATCCTGAAGTTCATGCCGAACCAGGCTGCCGGTGCTGTCGCCAAGGTCGTCAAGTCCGCTGCGGCAAATGCCACCAACAACCACAACCTGGACGGTGACCGTCTCTACATCAAGGCATGCTACGCTGACGAAGGCGTCGTGCTGAAGAGATGGATGCCGCGGGCCAAGGGAAGTGCATCACAGATTCTTAAGAGAACAAGCCACATCACAGTAGTGGTTGACGAACGATAAGGAAGGAGATCGAAGATATGGGACAGAAAGTAAGCCCGATCGGCATGCGTGTCGGTGTCATTCGTGACTGGGAATCCAGATGGTATGCAGACAAAGCTGATTACGGAGATCTTCTGAACGAAGACGTCAAGATCCGCAAGTATCTGGAGAAAAATCTGCGGGGCGCATACATTTCCAGAGTGGAAATCGAGCGCACTTCCAAACAGGACTGCAAGGTTATCATCCGCTGCGCACGGCCGGGCGACATGGTCGGCAAGGACAGCAACGGTAAGGATAAGATGGAAGCCCTGAAGGCCGAACTGGCCAAGCTCACAGGCGGCAAGACAGTGAAGATCGAAGTTGTCCAGGTTGCCAACCCGGACCTCGACGCTCACCTGGTTGCCCGCAAGATCTGCGAACAGCTCGAAGCTCGTCAGTCCTTCCGGATTGCGCAGAAGAAGGCCATTCAGCAGACCATGCGTTCCGGCGCCAAGGGTATCAAGACTCTGGCATCCGGTCGTCTGGGCGGTGCGGAAATCGCCCGTTCCGAAGGCTATTCTCAGGGTGTCGTTCCGCTGCATACACTGAGAAGCGACATTGACTATGCGTGCGAAGAAGCACACACAACATATGGCAAGCTGGGTGTCAAGGTCTGGATCTGCCGCGGTGAAGTTCTGCCGGGTCAGATGGTCAAGGAACCGGAAGCACCGTCGCATCCGGCAAGAGGCGACCGCCGCGGCCGCAGAAATGACCGCCGCGGACCGCGTCAGGACCGTCGTCAGGGCGGCGCTCCGGCTCAGGCAAACGCTGAGAGAGCAGCTGCTCCGGCAGGAACCGAGGGAGGTAATGACTGATCATGTTAATGCCTAACAGAACAAAATACAGACGTCCTCATCGTCTGAGCTACGAAGGCCGTTCCAAGGGTGGCAGAGAACTGACATTCGGCAAGTACGGCATCGTCGCTGACGAGGGCGCATATATCAGCAGCAACCAGCTGGAAGCAGCCCGTGTTGCCATGACACGTTACATGGACCGTGGCGGTAAGGTCTGGATCAAGGTCTTCCCGCAGCTGGCCAGAACAAAGAAACCTCTCGAAGTACGTATGGGTTCCGGTAAAGGTGCACCTGACCACTGGGTGGCAGTTGTCCAGGCCGGCCGTGTCCTCTTCGAGCTGGATGGTGTAAGCGAGGAAGTTGCCCGCGAGGCTCTGAGACTTGGTGCGAACAAGCTCTGCATCAAGACCCGCTTCATTAAGAAAGACGAGGTCAAGTAAGCATGAATATTAAGGAAATCAGAGACCTGAGCAATGAAGAGCTCGTCAAGGAAGTCGCCAGCCTGAAAGAGGAACTCTACGGACTGCGCTTCCAGCAGGCAACCGGGATGCTGGAGAATTCCGCCCGCGTTAAAGATGTCCGCAAGACCATTGCCAGAATCATGACAGTCATGACTGAGCGTGAGAATGCGAAAGGTGAATAAAGGAGGGCATGAACATGGAAAGAAACAGTCGTAAGGTGCTCCGCGGTACAGTCGTATCCGACAAGATGGATAAGACAATCGTCGTTGAGATCGAGACCACCAGAAGCCATCCTTTATATGGAAGGCACGTCAAGTACACAACCAAGTTCAAGGCACACGATGAGCAGAACGAAGCCAAGATCGGCGACATTGTCGAAATCATGGAGACAAGACCGCTGAGCAAGGACAAGCACTTCCGCCTCGTCCGTGTCGTTGAAAAGGCAGTTATTCTGTAAGCACTGGGAGGAGAAAGCAATGATTCAGAACGAAACAAGATTGAAAGTCGCTGACAACACTGGTGCCAAGGAACTGCTGGTTATCCGCTGCCTTGGCGGCAGCAAGCGCAAGTCTGCCAACATCGGCGACGTTGTGGTCTGTGCTGTTAAGAAGGCCATCCCGAATGGCTCCGTCAAGCAGGGGCAGGTTGTCAAGTGCGTCATCGTGCGCAGCGTCTACGGTCTGCGCCGTGAGAACGGCAGCTACATCAAGTTTGATGAAAACGCAGCCGTCATCATCAAGGATGACAACACGCCGACAGGCACACGTATCTTTGGCCCGGTCGCCAGAGAGCTTCGTGACAAGGGGTATATGAAGATTGTCTCTCTTGCCCCGGAAGTACTGTAGGAGGCAGTCGGATATGAAAATCAAAACAGGTGATAAAGTAATCGTTATCAGCGGCCGCTACAAGGGCAGCATCGGTGAGGTCAAGGCGGTTTCCCCGCGGACCAACCGGGTTATCGTCGAAGGTGTGAACCTGGCCAAGAAGACTCTCAAGCCTACCCAGGAGAACCCGGACGGCGGCATTATTGAAAGAGAAGCGCCGATCAATGCCAGCAACGTCATGGTCTATGACGAAAAGGCAAAGAAGGCCATCCACGTCGGTTACAAGACTGACGCGAAGGGCAATAAGGTCCGCATCAACAAGGCAACCGGCAAGGAAGTTGGAGGAGGCAAGAAGTAATGAACCGTCTCGAACAGAAATACAGAGAAACAGTCAAGCCTGCTCTGATCGAAAAATTCGGTTATACAACGCCGATGCAGGCTCCGAAAGTTGAAAAGATCGTTATCAATCTCGGTGTCGGCGATGCCATCGCCAACCCGAAGGCACTGGAAGACGCAGTTGCCGAACTGACCCAGATTGCCGGTCAGAAGCCGGTTATCACAAAGGCCAAGAAGTCCATCGCCAACTTCAAACTGAGAGAAGGCATGGCGATCGGCTGCAAGGTCACTCTGCGTGGTGAAAAGATGTATGACTTCCTGGACAAGCTGGTCAGCATCTCCCTGCCGCGTGTCCGTGACTTCCACGGCGTCAGCACAACAGCGTTTGACGGCCGCGGCAACTACACACTCGGTGTCCGCGAACAGCTGATCTTCCCGGAAATCAACTTCGACAAGGTCAACAAGGTCCGCGGTATGGACATCGTCATCGTCACAACGGCCAAGACAAACCAGGAAGCGTTCGAACTGCTCGCTCAGCTGGGCATGCCGTTTGCAAAGAAGGAGGGCTAAATCATGGCTAAGACATCAATGAAAGTAAAGCAGAGCCGTCCTGCAAAGTATTCCACCCGTGAATACACACGCTGCGAACGCTGCGGCCGGCCGCATTCCGTTTTGAGAAAGTATAAGCTCTGCCGTATCTGCTTCCGCGAACTGGCTTATCAGGGTCAGATCCCGGGCGTCAAGAAGGCAAGCTGGTAAGGAGGAACAGACAAGATGAATATGACAGATCCTATTGCCGACATGCTGACTAGAATCCGCAACGGAGTTCAGGCCAACATGGAGACCGTCGATGTTGCTCCGGTATCCAAGGTCAAGACAGAAATTGCCCGCATTCTGAAGGAAGAAGGCTACATTGCCAACTATGCCGTCAGCGGTGAAGGCGTTGAAAAGAAGATGACGGTCACACTGAAGTATGGCCCGAACAAGGAAAAGGTTATCACAGGCATCAAGCGCATCTCCAAGCCGGGGCTGCGTGTATATGCAAAGCAGGATGCCGTTCCGCGGGTTCTGAACGGTCTGGGTATTGCCATCATTTCCACAAGTGAAGGCATGATGACCGACAAGGATGCCCGCAAGAAGCACGCCGGCGGCGAAGTTGTCGCCTACGTCTGGTAAAAAGAAAGGATAAAAAGAATGTCACGTATCGGTAATAAAGCGATTACCATTCCGGAAGGCGTTGAAGTCACCATCGCCGACGGCAATGAGGTGACGGTCAAAGGTCCGAAAGGCACCCTGACGAGGAAGTTCTCCCCGCTCATGGGCATCAAAGCCGAGGACGGAACTGTCACAGTCTCCCGTCCGAACGAGGAGAAGCGCACAAAGCAGCTGCACGGTACAACCAGAGCTCTTCTGGCTACCATGATTGAAGGCTGCCACACATCTTACACAAAGAAAATGCAGATTGTCGGTATCGGTTATCGTGCCGCTATCACCGGCAACAAGCTGACAATGAACCTCGGTTTCTCCCATCCGGTAGAATTCGAGATTCCGTCTGATCTGGAAGTTGTCTGCCCGGATGCCAACACAATCACTGTTACAGGCATCGACAAGCAGAGAGTCGGTCAGTTCTCAGCCATCGTCAGAGCAGCCAAGAAGCCGGAGCCGTATGGCGGAAAGGGTGTCCGTTATGCGGATGAACATGTCCGTCGTAAGGAAGGCAAGACTGCCGCGTCCAAGAAGTAATGGGAAGGAGAGAGTAACATGCTGAAGAAAATTGATAAGAATGCAGAACGTCAGCGCCGGCATGCCCGTGTGCGCCGCGTTGTCAGCGGAACTCCCGACTGCCCGCGGCTGAACGTGTTCCGTTCCAACAAGCAGATCTATGCCCAGGTGATCGATGACACCACAGGCAGAACCCTGTGCGCCTCCAGCAGCCTCGTGCTGAAGCTGGAAAACGGCGGCAATATCGAAGCGGCCCGCAAGGTCGGTGAAGACATTGCCAACCGGTGCAAGGAAATCAATATCGAATCCGTACGGTTTGACCGCGGCGGATATGTCTATCACGGAAGAGTTCAGGCCCTGGCCGATGCAGCCAGAGAAGCCGGACTGAAGTTCTAAGGGGAAAGGAGAATACAAATGGCTAACGAAGGAAGAAAACCGTTCAGAAAACCACGTGAACCGAAAGAGTTCGACGATGTCGTAGTCTCCATTAACCGGGTTTCCAAGACTGTTAAGGGCGGACGCAGAATGCGTTTCTCTGCTCTGGTCGTTGTGGGTGACCACAAGGGCCGTGTCGGTTTCGGAATGGGCAAGGCCGCTGAAGTACCGGATGCAATCAAGAAGGCAACTGAAGCAGCCAACAAGAATGTGTTCCGTGTCCAGCTGGTTGACAACAACCGTACAGTTCCGCATGCAGCTACAGGCAAGCACGGCGCAAGCAGTGTGTTCCTGAAGCCGGCTGCACCTGGTACCGGCGTTATCGCCGGCGGCGCTGTCCGTTCCATTCTGGAACTGGCTGGCGTCAATGATGTTCTGTCCAAGGTTATCGGTTCCAGAACATCAGTCAACGTTGTCTACGCTACTCTGGATGCTCTGAAGAGCATGCAGACAGTCAACGATGTTGCCAAGGCACGCGAGAAGAAAGTCGCAGAGATTCGTTAAGGAGGAAGCGCATGAAACTGAATGAACTGAAAGCAACAGAAGGCGCTCGCTTCGTATCGAAGCGCATTGGCAGAGGCCAGGGTTCCGGCACCGGCAAGACAGCCGGCAAGGGTCACAAGGGTCAGAATGCCAGAAGCGGCGGCGGTGTAGCCATCGGTTTCGAAGGCGGCCAGACACCGTTCTTCAAGAGAATGCCGATGCGTGGCTTCACAAACTATACTCGTAAAGAGTATGCCGTTGTCAATGTGGAGGATCTGAACCGCTTTGAAGACGGCGCAACTGTAGATTTTGAAGCTCTGAAGGCTGCCGGCCTTCTGAAGAAGCAGCTCGATGGCGTCAAGGTACTTGGCGGCGGCAAGCTGGAGAAGAAACTGACTGTCAAGGCTCAGAAGTTCTCCAAGTCTGCAGAAAAAGCAATTGAAGAAGCGGGCGGCAAAGTTGAGGTAATGTAACCATGATGCATACGTTCGCCAGCCTGTTCAGAAACAAGGAAATCCGCAACAAGATTTTCTTCACTCTGGCAATGCTGCTGATCTATCGCATCGGTTCTGCCATTCCGGTTCCGGGTGTCGATGCCCGCGCATTGGCAGCCGGAATTGCCGACAACTCGATTCTCAGCATGATGAACCTGCTGGGCGGCGGCGCCTTCGAGCGCATGTCCGTATTCGCTCTGGGTGTAGGCCCCTACATCACAGCCAGCATCATCATCCAGCTGCTGAGCATGGACGTCATCCCGGCGCTGACCGAGATGACAAAGTCCGGCCAGACCGGCCGTCAGCAGCTTGATAAGATCACCCGGTATCTGGGCGTTGTCCTGGCCCTGGTCCAGTCCTTCTCCATGGTGTACGGTTTCGACCGTCAGTATGGGGTGCTGGAAGGGGCAGGCGTCTCCGCCTATCTGTATACCGCAACAATCCTGACAGCCGGAACCATGTTCCTGCTGTGGATCGGTGACCGGATCACCTTCAAGGGGATCGGCAACGGCATATCCGTCATCATCTTTGCCGGTATTGTTTCGAATATTCCGGCCAACTTCACCCAGGTGTTCAACATCCTGGTCGGAGGATCCAGCCAGGGCGCCGTGTTCAACGGTGTACTGCAGTTCGTTCTGTACTGCATCCTGTATCTGGCCATCGTCATCGGCGTAGTCATCATGCAGCTGGCAGTCAGAAAGATTCCGATCCAGTATACGAACAGTGCCGGACCGCGGGCACAGGATATCACTTATCTGCCGTTCAAGATCAACTCGGCGTCGGTCATTCCGGTGATCTTCGCCAACGCGATCATTACGGCCCCGCAGATTGTCCTGAGTTTCGTCAATTATGATCTTTATCAGAAAGTCAGCGCGTTCCTGAGCCTGAACAGGCCGCTGGGACTGTGCATCTATGCAGTGCTGACATTCATGTTTACATTCTTCTACACTGATCTGCAGGTTGATCCTGACAAGGTAGCGGAAAACCTCGGCAAGTCCGGTGCATATATCCCGGGCATCCGGCCGGGCAGTGAGACCAGAACGTATCTGCACAAGGTTCTCAACCGAATTACCGTCCTCGGCGCTACGGCGCTGACGGCCATCGCCGTCCTGCCGTACCTGCTGCCGATGTTCACATCGATTCCGACATCCTCGGCAATCGGCGGAACAGGTATCATCATTGTCGTCGGCGTGGCCATGGAGACAATGTCTCAGCTGAAGGGCCAGCTGACCCAGAAGCAGTACCACGGTTTCCTGAAATAAGAATGGAGGACACGATATGAATATTCTGATCATGGGGCCTGCGGGGGCAGGCAAGGGCACAATGTCCGAATTGATTCTCAAGGCTTACGACATCCCGCACATTTCCACCGGCGACATGCTGCGCGAAAATGTCCGGAACAACACTGAACTGGGCAAGCTTGCCAAATCCTATATGGAAGCCGGCAAGCTGGTACCGGATGATGTGATCAATGCCATGGTTGAAGACAGACTTCAGCAGCCGGACTGCCAGAAGGGCTATCTCCTGGATGGCTTCCCGCGCACTCTGGTGCAGGCCGAAGCCTTCACGAAGATTGCTGAAAAGATCGGCAAGCCGGTTGAGAGCGTCATTGCTCTGGAAGTTGACTTCGATGTCCAGGCAGAGCGCATCACAGGCAGAAGAATCTGCCCGAAGTGCGGAGCGATCTATCACATCAAGAATCATCCGCCGGTTGCCGAAGGCATCTGCGATGTCTGCGGCAGCGAACTGACACAGCGCAAGGACGACACGATCGAACAGCTGAAAGTCAGAATGGATGAATATGATTCCAGCACTGCACCTGTCATTGCCTTCTATGACAAGCTGGGGGTTGTCTCCCATATCAATGGGGCACAGCCGACAGATCAGGTCTTCGCAGAGATTCAGGAGGCTTTAGGAAAAATTGCATAATCTTAACGCGGTGCGGGAGCGCATCTCCCGCATCGCGGCAAAGATATTGCAGAAAGAGGATTGAATGGGAAAACAAGACGTCATTGAAATCGATGGGATTGTAGAAGAAACACTTCCTAATGCCAACTTTAAGGTGAAGCTTCAGAACGGACACGAAATCCGTGCTCACGTTGCTGGTAAAATCCGAATGAATTACATCCGCATTTTACCAGGCGATCGGGTTACCGTGGAAATTTCACCGTATGATTTAACACGTGGGCGTATCACTTATCGCTACAAGTAATGAAACCGGTGGGCGGAAAGCCCGAAAGGAGTACTGAAAAATGAAAGTAAGACCATCAGTAAAACCGATTTGCGACAAGTGCCGGGTCATCAAGCGCAGAGGCGTTGTCATGGTCATCTGCGAGAACCCGAAGCACAAACAGAGACAGGGTTAATCAGGAGGAAAAACTAGAATATGGCTCGTATAGCTGGTGTAGATATTCCCTCTAACAAAAGAGTTGTAGTATCTCTGACCTATATTTACGGTATTGGCCCGACAACTGCCAAGAAAATTCTTGCCGACTGCGGCATCAGTGAAGACATCCGTACAAAGGATCTGACTGTTGAGCAGGAGACTGCGATCCGTCAGCACGTCGATGCAATCAAGACCGAAGGTGACCTGCGCCGTGAAAGAGCGCTGAACATCAAGCGTCTGATGGAAATCGGCTGCTACCGCGGTCTGCGTCACAGACGTTCTCTGCCTGTCCGCGGACAGCGCACCCGCACAAATGCCCGGACACGTAAGGGACCGCGGCGTACAGTTGCGAACAAGAAGAAGTAATAGGAGGGTCGGAACATGGCAAATAACAGAAGAGCGTCCGCTAAGAATGCCGGCCGCAAGAAGAAGGTAAGACGCAATATAGCGCGTGGTGTGGCTCATATCCACTCCACCTTCAACAACACAATCGTTACTATCGCTGACGAAGCAGGAAACGTCATTGCCTGGAGCTCTGCCGGAGCACTGGGTTACAAGGGTTCCCGTAAGTCCACACCGTACGTTGCTCAGCTGTGCGCTGAAGCAGCCGGTAAGGCAGCTGTCACTCAGGGAATGAAGACAGTCGAAGTCAACGTCAAGGGCCCGGGTCCGGGACGTGAAGCTGCTGTCCGTTCTCTGCAGACTGCAGGTCTTGAAATCAGTGCCATCAATGATGTGACACCGATTCCGCATAACGGATGCCGTCCGCCGAAGAGACCACGCGGTTAATCAGAAGAACAGGAGGAGGATTGTTGCATGCAAAAGTTTGAACGCGCCGATTTTGAAGTAGAAGAATACGTTGAATCGGAAAACTACGGAAAGTTTATCCTGTCCCCGCTGGAGAGAGGATTTGGCACAACGATCGGGAATGCACTGCGCAGAGTCCTGCTGTCCTCCCTGCCGGGAGCCGCTGTATTCTCTATCAAGGTTGATGGTGTTTATCACGAATTCACAACAATCCCGGGTGTCCGGGAGGACGTCTCCATGATCATCCTGCAGCTCAAGCAGCTGGTCATGAAGATTGAAGATGATGAAGTATACAGCCTGCAGATCTCTGCCAAGGGACCATGCACAGTTACAGCCGGTGACATTATCTGCCCGGCTCAGGTCGAAATCCTCAACAAGGATCTCGAAATTGCCCATCTGGAACAGGGAGCCAGCCTGGAAATGGAACTGCGGGCCAAGAACGGCCGCGGTTATGTCGGCAGCGACATCAACAAGCAGCAGAACCAGGGCAGTTCCCAGGGCATCGGTACAGTCTTTACAGACTCCATCTACACACCGGTTGAGCGCGTATCCTACGCCGTTGAACCGACCCGTGTCGGTCAGGACACCAAGTATGATGAACTGACCATGGAAGTCTGGACCGACGGTTCCATCAATCCGCAGAAGGCACTTTCCATGGCTGCCAAGATTCTGATTGATCATCTGGATATCGTTGCCGGAATCAATGAGGATGTACTGTCCATGGACAGCGTGCTCAGAGAGAGTGGTTCGGAAGTTCAGAACAAGGGTCAGCAGATGATGATCGAAGACCTGGATCTGTCTGTCCGTTCCTACAACTGCCTGAAGCGGGCCGGAATCCAGACGGTAGAAGAACTCACACAGAAGACCGAGGATGAGATGATGAGAGTCCGCAACCTCGGAAAGAAATCACTGAAAGAGGTTAAGGACAAGCTCATTGAACTTGGTATGGGCTTCAAGTCCTTCGATTAAAGGAGGAAACCATTATGTGGAACCGTAAATTCGGAAGAACAGCTGATCATCGCAAGGCGATGCTCCGCAACATGGCTACTTCTGTCATCCTCTACGGCAAGGTAGAGACAACAGAAGCCAAGGCCAAGGATATGCGTTCGGTCGTTGACGAACTGATTACTCTGGGCAAGAAGGGTGATCTGGCGGCCCGCCGTCAGGCTGCTGCCTTCATCCGCGACGGTGTCGCTGATGAAAAGACACAGCAAACAGTTCTGCAGAAGCTGTTTGATGAAATCGCACCGAAGTACGCAGACCGCAACGGTGGCTATACACGGGTCGTCAAGACCGGTATCCGCCGCGGTGATGCCGCTCCGATGGCTTACATCGAACTGGTCTGAGTGCATAGTAAAGAACCTGCCGGAAAGGAACCGGCAGGTTTTTTGCGTATCTGCAGAAGGCTTGATATAATACGCAGTATGAAAAAAACAATGATTGTGACAGCGGCCCTGGCGCTGCTGTGCGGCTGTGCGGAAGACAGGCAGGAAAACCCTGCACAGCCGGCTGAATATGAGGAATATGCCGAAGCCGTCAAGGCGGCGGAAACGCTGTCTGCGGCAGCCGTGCATGTGTCCTGCACCTATACCCTGCACTTCAGTGATGACAGCCGGCAGGTCTTTATCCTGGCGGAAGATCTTGCGGCCGCGGACAGGGACGGCAGCACCGCCCATCTGACCCAGGAAATCAATTCCAACGGGGCAGTGGTCCATACAGACGGCTGGTACACCGGCGGAAGACTCTATAACACCTATGAAACCCTGAAATACTATGAAGACATGACCTTTGCCCAGCTCAAGCAGTCCATGCTGGTGCCGGTGGACCCGGTGGCGGTGGATGAGGCGGAGACAGAGTCGCTGAACCGGACGGAAGAAGACGGGGCGGTCATCTATGAGTTTGTGCTGACCCCGGCCGGCCGGGAGAGGCTCTTTACATCCCGCTATGATCTTTACCAGATGGGCCAGGAAGAAAACTATGAGGTATCTGCCGGAACCATTAAGCAGACTTTCCGGAATGGCATCCTGAGCGGGGAGGAAGCGGACTTTGCGGCCTCCGTCACGGTGTCGAATGAGCCGGTGAAGGCGGAATACCATCTCGAAATGACATATGAACCGCTGACGGGAACACTCGAACTTCCGGCTGCCTTTGCGGCATCGGACTATGTGTCGTATGAGGAACTGGATCCGGGTCCCGAGGAAAGCGAAGGCGAGACGCCGGAAGAGATCCTGCAGTACCGGCTGGTGAACCGGCTGGGCTATGCCGAGGAAAGCCCGGGTGTATACCGGACAGAATTCAATACCAATGAAGTCTATGTCATCGACTTCAATACAAAACAGTTCATCTACAGCAACCGCACCTCCCGGTATGTCTATAACTGGAACGGCGATACCGGCGGATTCGGTACATCCTGCAACTACGACTATGCGTCCAAGACCGGCAGTTCCGAATGCAAGGAAAGTGTTCTGGAAACGCTGGAAGAGATCAAGACATACTTTGAAATGGAACTATATTACTGCGAAATGTCGCTTTCCGATCTGAAAGGAGAATAGTATGAGAGCTGTTATTTCCGTCCTTGGCAAGGACCGTACAGGCATCCTCGCCTTCGTATCCACCCGCTGTGCCGAACGCGGGGTCAACATCGAAGACGTGACCCAGAAAGTTCTTGAAGACCTCTTTGCGATGATCATGATCGTGACCATCCCGGATGATCTGGATAACTTCCATTCCTTTGTAAAGGAGATGGAGGAAGAAGGACAGAAGGTCGGTCTGAGCATCCATGTCATGCACGAAGATATCTTCAACGCGATGCATACGATCTAGGAGCACTGAACCATGGCAATTCTGAGACAGAGTGCGGATTCGATTCTCGAAACCATCCGCATGATAGATGAAGAGTACCTGGATATCCGGACGGTTACGATGGGCATCTCCCTGCTGGACTGTGCGGACAGCGATATCGACAAAGCCTGTGAGAAGATCTATGCCAAGCTGACGGACAAGGCCAGAAACCTTGTGGCAACGGCCCGGGATATTTCCCGGGAATACGGCATCCCGATCGTCAATACGCGGATTGCGGTGACGCCGATTTCCCTGCTGGTATCGGTCAGCGGCGGCGATCCGGTCAAATATGCAAAAGCCATGGACCGGGCGGCGCATGATCTCGGCATCAACTTTATCGGCGGTTTTTCGGCCCTTGTGCAGAAGGGCATGACAGCCGGGGATGAAGCCCTGATCCGGGCCATTCCCGATGCCCTGGCGGCGACGGAGTTTGTCTGTGCCAGTGTGAATGTCGGCTCGACCAAGGCCGGCATCAATATGGATGCGGTCAGACTCATGGGCCAGGTGGTGCGTGAGAGTGCCGAAAAGACAAAGGACAACAACTGTGCCGGGGCCTCCAAGCTGGTGGTTTTCTGCAACGCGGTGGAGGACAACCCGTTCATGGCCGGTGCCTTCCATGGCATTACCGAACCGGACTGCGTCATCAATGTCGGTGTTTCCGGCCCGGGTGTGGTGCGGGAAGCCGTGCGTGAAGCAGGCCCGAACGCCACCATGGATGAGATTGCCGAAGTCATCAAGAAGACATCCTTCAAGATTACCCGCATGGGCCAGCTGGTCGGAACGGAAACAGCCCGAAGACTTGGTCTGCCGTTTGGCATTGTGGACCTGTCCCTGGCGCCGACCCCGGCGGTCGGTGATTCGGTGGCCCGCATCCTGGAAGAGATCGGTCTGGAACAGTGCGGCGGCCCGGGCACGACAGCCTGCCTGGCCATGCTCAACGATGCCGTCAAGAAGGGCGGCGTCATGGCCAGTTCTGCCGTCGGCGGCCTCAGCGGTGCCTTTATTCCCGTATCCGAGGATGCCGGCATGATCGAAGCAGCTGCGGCCGGGACACTGACCATTGAGAAGCTCGAGGCGATGACTGCGGTATGCTCTGTCGGCCTCGATATGATTATCCTGCCGGGTGACACAGCCCCGGAAACCATCTCTGCCCTGATCGCTGACGAAGCGGCCATCGGCATGATCAACAACAAGACAACCGCGGTCCGGGTCATCCCCGCGATCGGTAAAAAAGAAGGAGAAACGCTGGAATTCGGCGGTCTGATGGGATACGGACCGGTCATGCCGGTCAAGAAGACGAGCGCAGCTGTCATGGTCAGCCGCGGCGGCCGTATTCCTTCCCCGATTCACAGCCTGAAGAATTAATGAAACAAACAGCAGCATTTTTTGACATAGACGGAACCATCTACCGGGAAGGACTCATCACCGAGGTCTTCAAGAAGCTGGTTACCCATGAAATCATCGACAGCCGGCGCTGGTACGATGATGTCCGGCCTGCCTACCAGGCCTGGGACCGCCGGCAGGGAGAATATGATGATTATCTTTCCCGCATGGTGGACATTTTCAAGGAAGCCACGATCGGTATTTCCCGGGAACATATCGATCATATTGCCCGGCTGGTGATCCGCCAGAAGGGCGAGAGGGTCTATCTGTTCACCCGCCGGGAAATCGAGAAGCACCGGGCGGCCGGCCACCGGCTGATTGCGATCAGCGGTTCACCGGATGCCCTGGTCCGCGAAATGGCGGCCAAATACGGCTTCGATGACTGGCGCGGCACGATTTACCATACCGACGCAGCCGGCCTGTATACCGGCGAAATCACGCCGATGTGGGACAGCCGCTCCAAGGAGAAGGCCCTGTTTGAACTGGCTGAGCAGTATGATCTGGACCTGTCCGCTTCGTATTCTTACGGGGATACCAACGGCGACCTGACCATGTTCCGGCATACCGGCCATCCGTGCGCAATCAACCCGACCCGTGAACTGCTCGAAAACATCCGGAAGGACGAAGAACTGTGCCGCCGGATGCGGGTCATTGTCGAGCGGAAAAACGTCATCTACAGCCTTGATATCAATCATCTGGACCTGGTGGACAATGACTGAGGAAGAACTGGAAAAACTTGGCG
>JAFWEA010000354.1 GCA_017543005.1 Solobacterium sp.
GCCCTGACTTTGATTTTGATAAAATCGATCATCTGCATTCCTCCTTTGTGAAAAAAGCTCCTGAATCACATCAGGAGCGAAGGTTCCGGAGTTATGCTTCGACCGGATAAACAGAGACCTGTTTCTTGTCCTTGCCGAGGCGCTCGTACTTGACGATGCCGTCAGCTGTCGCGAACAGGGTGTCATCGCCGCCCTTGCCGACATTCTTGCCGGCATAGATGCGGGAGCCTCTCTGACGGTAGATGATGGAACCGGCAGCGGCGAATTCACCGTCTGCCTTCTTGGCACCCAGTCTGCGGCCCGCGGAATCACGGCCGTTCTTGGTGCTGGAAACGCCCTTCTTACTTGCGAAGAACTGGATATCAAGCGTGAATTTCATGAGATTACACCTCCAATGTTTTAATTTCTACAAAATCGCTGTAACTTTCTTCGACAGTCTTCAGCTGATAGTAGCCTGTCTGAAGAATGGTCTTCGCGGTACTGTCCGGGTTTTCGGCATACATGCTGAACTGATTTTCGGCAATTTCGAAGCCGATCAGGTCCGACATTTCATCGGCCGCATTCCCGAGTCCGAACAGAATCGCACTGACGGCTGCACAGATCAGATCCTCACCCATGTTTCCTGCCTCGGCATGGCCGCTGGCAGACAGACCAGTGATTGTTTCACCGTGCTTCCGTACTTCAATGTGAATCATTAGCCTTCGATGGCTTCAACAATCAGCTTTGTATACGGCTGACGGTGACCCTGACGGCGTCTTGTGGAGCCCTTCTTGGCCTTGTACTTGAAGATGTGAATCTTCTTTTCCTTGCCCTGCTTTTCAACCTTGCAGGTAACCTTGGCACCTTCGACATACGGTGTGCCGATCTTTGTTGTTTCGCCGCCCAGCAGACAGACCTTGTCGATGACGACTTCGTCACCGGCCTCCACGTCGAGTTTTTCGACGAAGACTGCCTGGCCCTGTTCAACTTTCAACTGCTTTCCGCCTGTTTCGATAATTGCGTACATTTTCGCACCTCCTGACTTCTTATCTTAAGACGCGCCGATGAGGGGGCAGTTACTGCACTTGAAACCCTTTTACGAGCGGTTACAGACCTCATCACGAGGGCTGATAACAGCAGTATTTTAGCAGGGAAACAGGTACCCGTCAATCAGTTTATTTATATATAAATTCATTCACTGAGCAGGACGCGGATATCATCCCACAGCAGTTCTTCCGACCGGGATTCCGCTTCCGCAAAATGATCCGTGAAATAGCGTACATGCCGGGCCCCGAGCTTCCGGTACAGATCCCCGGCCCGTTCGTTGCCGCGGACAATCGAGATGCTCATGGAGGCATAACCAGCCTGATGGGCCTTAGCCGCTGCCGCCTTGATCAGCGCTGTCCCGATGCCCTGCCCCTGCATATCTGCCCTGACGTGCAGGGAATCCAGATAGATGCACCCTTCCAGATGTTCATCCGGCTTGAAGGCCGCAAACCCGGCCACGGTCTCATCTTCATCCAGGGAAACAAGGATATGCTGTTTTTCATTCTGATAACCGGTCCAGTGTTCCAGGCCATAGGCATGGTCCAGGCGGTTCAGAAAGGCCTGAGACAGCAGGCCGGCGTAGGTTGTTTTCCAGCTGTTTACGTAGATATCGGCAATCTGGTCCAGATGCTCCGGTGCGGCTTCCATGATATTCATACTGTTAATCTCCATTCCTGCAGACAGATCTTCCGGATATGCCGGGGCTTCGATGATGCATTCGGCCCGCTGCGAGAAGCGCAGTTCCATGACGGCCGACTTGGCAGCGCTGTCATGATCCGGGTAAAAGAAGCGGATTCGGACCGGCCGCATGCCGGCTTCCGCCGCCTTCTGCAGCAGATCATTCAGCCGGTTGGCCCGGTAGGACAGATACAGTGCCCCGTTGCTTTTGAGCAGTCGTTTCACTGCCGCAAACAATTCGGTCAAGGTCAGGGTTTCTTCCGTCCGGGCCGTCTTTTCATCGTCCGTATGGCGATCCTCTTCATCAGGAACAAAGTACGGCGGATTGCAGACGATGACTGAAAACTGATCTGAACGGTATTCTCTGACATCGGCGCAGATGACTGTGCCTTTTAGCTGATTCCGTGCGAGATTCTCGGCTGCCAGGCTGACTGCATCCGGCAGGATGTCAATGCCGGTCAAAGATGATGGATCATGCCTGGCCGCATACAGCATCAGCACCCCCTGGTTGCAGCCGATATCCAGGACGGTATCTTTATGCTTCAACCGCAGAAACCGCCCCAGCAGCACCGAATCCGTTGTCATGTGGAACATGCCCTCACCCTGCCGGATCGTGTACGGGGTGCCCGGCAGATAATCAATCCGGCTCATCGGTATCCTCCACCTCGGGCTGGGTCAGTTCAAACCAGAACAGCGAACCTTCACCCTGGGTGCTGCTGACCCCGTACCTGGCCTTATGCGTATCGAGGATGGCTTTGACAATAGCCAGGCCCAGACCCGTACTCGTCATGCTGCGGGAGAAGGAACGGCTCGATTTCTGATAACGGTCCCAGATGTACGGCAGTTCGCTTTCGGCAATACCCTCGCCTTCATCCTGCACTTCCACCCGGACGGTATAGTCATCCTTCGGCAGCAGCCGGACATAGATGTTCTTGCCGGCCGGCGTGTGTTTAATGGCATTGCTCAGATAGTTGTTGATAACCTGGGCAATCTTGACTTCATCAGCATAGATCGTGATGCCTTCCGGCACTTCTTCAAGAATCGTCAGACCGCTTTCTTCCAGCAGCAGGTCATACCGGCGCACCACGTCATGGATCAGTTCGGAGAGATCAAAATTGGTCTGATGCAGCACATAGTTTCCCGACTGCATGCGGGACAGTTCACTCATATCCCCGACCAGCCGGTTCAGGAAGCCGGCCTCATCGATGATGACATCCAGGTGTTCATTGCGCTTTTCCGGATCATCACCGGAGATATCCTTGATCATCTCGGCATAGGCCCGGATGCTGGTCAGCGGGGTCTTGATATCATGCGAGACATTGGCGATCAGGTCCTTGCGCAGTTCATCGATCTTGCTCAACTGGTTTCTGGCCCCGTTCAATGTGGCGGCCAGTTCTTTTGTCTCCGTATAGGAACCGCCGTCAAACTCAGCCGAATAGTCCGCATGGGCCAGTTTGTCCGCTTCCCGCCGCATGGACAGGATCGGCTTGGTCAGACCGTTGGACAGAAACCAGGAAACAATGACCGAAAGGAAAAGAATCAGGATGGTATAGGTGATATACTGCCGGGAGAAAAAGCGGACAATCGAGTCCACCGGCTCCAGCGGTGAATTGACAAAGAGATAATAGTTGCCCAGGGTGGCCCGCACGATCTGGCCATAGACCACCATGTCCTGGTTGGTCCTCGTATTGACCAGGTTCAGGCTCACTTCCCCGCCTTCCGTGATCAGGTAATCCCGCAATGCCGAACCATTGTCCAGGCTGACCGGCGAAGTGGCAATATCCTTGCTGTTGGCATGAAAAACACAGCCTGAACCCAGGCTGTCGGCATCATATACGGTTTTTCCGGCATCATTGAAAATGACCACGCAGACATTGTTGTCCACCGTGACCTGCAGAGCTTTCGCAGCTGCCTGTGAATCCGGTATGCCGTCGATCAGGTACTGCCGGATCTCCTGCGATACCTGCCGGACTGTTTCGATTTTGTTTTCCCGGTAATACGGTTTGATCAGCAGGAACTGCAGCAGACCGAGTGTACCGACAATGCCCAGGGCAAAGACAAAATAGAACAGCAGCATGCGGAATCGGATGCCGTGTCGATCAAGCTTCAAACTTATACCCCATTCCTCTTACGGTAACGATGCGGTCCCGGTACGGGCCCAGGTTGTGCCGCAGCATCTTGATATGTGTATCGACTGTCCGGTCATCGCCGAAATAGTCGTAGTTCCATACTTCTTCCAGCAGTCTGGTGCGGGAGAGCGCAATGTTGCGGTGCTCCACCATGAACAGCAGCAGATCGACTTCCTTCGGGGTCAGGTTGGCCTTCTTCCCGTCCACGGTCACACTGCGGCCTTCGATGTCGATCACCAGCCCGTCAACTGTAAAAACCCGGTGTTCCGAACGGCGGGAACGGTCCAGCACCACCTTGACCCTGGCCATGAGTTCCTTCGGTGAAAACGGCTTGACGACATAATCGTCCACCCCGAGTTCAAACCCGAACAGCTTATCATATTCTTCCTGCCGGGCACTCAGCATGATCACCGGCACCGGCTTCATCTTCTTGATCTGCTTGCAGGCGGAAAACCCGTCCAGTTTCGGCATCATGATATCCAGAATAATGCAGTCGTAATCATTGTCCCTGACTTTTTCCAGGGCTTCATAGCCGTCTGCGGCCTCATCGGTTTCATAACCGTTAAGATGCGCGTATTCCCGGACAACTTCCCGGATATTCTTTTCATCGTCGACAATCAGCACTCTGGTCATGCGGCACCGCCTTTCTGCCGGACTTCCACCGGGATGATCCGGTCTGCCAGGACCGAAGCATCATTTCCCATTTTACCATGAAAGCGGATAAACCTGCCTTTGATCAGGCCAGCTGCCGCCGTATCGTACAGTTTCGGCATCACCGCAAGATCCAGCTCGCCGGTTTCATCGCTCAGTTTGACAAACGCCATCATATCCCCCTTGCGGGTCCGGTGCTGATGGACATTCAGGATCTGTCCGAAGCCTTCCACCTGCCCGGTCATGGTCTTGACCCTGGCCAGGGTCGGCAGTTCCATCCGCAGCTGCCGGCGCACTTCAATGATCGGATGCGGGCCTAAAGTAAAGCCCAGGGCTTCCTTTTCCATCTCCGCCAGCTGCAGGCGGTCATCCTGGCGGCGCACAACCGCCGGCCGGGATACCAGTCCGAGGTCGATCGTGGTGACGCCGTTGCGTTCAATCCGGATCAGTTCGGCATAGCTGACCGCATCATCCAGGGCTGCCGCCATGGTCGTACGGTTATAGCCGAAGGCATCCAGGGCGCCGGCATAGATCAGGGTTTCCAGCATCTTGCGGGTTATTTTCATCGTCAGGGCCCGGGCGACAAAATCAAAGAAATCATCATACGGCTGTTTTGTGCGGGCTGCGGTCAGATCCTGGGTCATGCGCAGGCCGATGCCCTTGACTGCCGTCAGCGGCATGCGGATCTCCCGCCCTTCTGCCAGATAGTGATCCGTACTGACCGTCACATCCGGGTACAGCACACTGATACCCCGGCGGCGGCACTCCATGACATACTGCATGGTTTTGGTGTCATCGCCGATCACCCCGTCCAGCAATGACGTATAGAATTCCATCGGATAGCGGCTCTTCAGATAGGCCATCTGATAGGCAATCAGGCCATAGGCAACCGCATGGGATTTATTGAAGCCATACCCGCCGAATTCATCGATCAGCGTGAAGAGTTCCTCCGCCTTCTCCGCGGTATAGCCGTTTTTGACACAGCCGCGGATAAAATCATTCCGCATGCCGGCCAGTTCGCTTTCCTTCTTCTTGGAGATCGCCTTGCGCAGCACATCGGCACGGGCCAGCGAGAACCCGGCCGCGATCCGGGCCGTCAGCATCGCCTGTTCCTGATACATCATGACCCCGCAGGTTTCCTGCAGCACCGGTTCCAGTTCCTTCGACGGATAGACGATATGATCCGGATGGGCCCGGTTTTCCAGATACAGCGGGATGCTCTTCATGGAAGCCGGCCGGAACAGGGCCAGGACGATGACAATGTCATTGAATTCCCGCGGCTGTACCTTCCGCAGCAGATTCTTCATGCCGTCGGAATCAAGCTGAAAGACGCCCAGGGTATCGACATTGCTGAGCAGCTGGTATGTTTTCGCGTCATCCAGCGGGATATCCGCCAGCCGGAATGACGGCTCATTGATCCGGATCTTGCGCACGATCTCATCGATGATCGAAAGATTGCGCAGGCCGAGGAAGTCGAACTTGATCAGACCGCGTTCCTCGAGATATTCCATGGTGAACTGGCTGGTATACATGCCTTCATCCAGCTGGGTCAGCGGGATGACCTTTTCCAGGGACAGCGAACTCATGATGATGCCGGCGGCGTGGATGCTGGCATGACGCGGCAGCCCTTCCAGCCGCAGGGCATAATGAAACAGCTTCTTATACCGCTCTTCCGCCCCGACGATCTGCTTCAGACGCGGGCTGCGCTGCAGGGCTTCGTTCAGGGTGATGCGCGGTGTATTGGGAATCATCCGCGCCAGCATGTCCGTATCCCTTGACGGGATGTTCATGACCTTGCCGACATCGCGGATGACCTGCTTGGCCCCCAGGGTGCCGAACGTGATGATATTGGCGATATGGTCCCGGCCGTATTTCTGCACGACATAGTCAATGACTTCCTGGCGCCGGTTGTCCGGAATATCGGTATCGATATCCGGCATGCTGATACGGTCCGGGTTCAAAAACCGCTCAAACAGCAGATTGTAGCGCAGCGGATCGATCTGGGTAATGCCGAGGCAGTATGAAACCAGCGAGCCGGCGGCACTGCCCCGCCCCGGGCCGACATGGATGCCGCGCTTTCTTGCTTCCCGGATGAAATCCCAGACAATCAGGAAGTAA
>JAFWEA010000036.1 GCA_017543005.1 Solobacterium sp.
GACGATACCACAGGATCTGCAGCCAGCCGAAGCACCTGCTGATGAGGGTGTTCTTCCAGAAATGCCGGGTCTTCAGCCGGACAGCCGTTGACATCAGGAACAGCAGGAAGAACAGCGCCGACACCATCAGGATGCCGATCAGCAGACCGACCCCGTACGGCAGTGTTTCCGCCCGCATCAGCAGTGACGAATCCACCGTGGTCGCAAACAGCGCCGCGCAGATTCCAATCACACAGGAACACAGGAAGAACAGCACTTCATACGGCATGGTATCGATAAATGTCTCATGAATTCCTTCCCTGCCGCTGACATGTCCGGCACTGCTCAGCATGAACACCAGGGCGGCGGCGAAGAAGATTGCCGTCATCGCAATCAGACGGACCATGGTATCCTGCAGCGGCCGGAACAGGTTGAAGATATTGTACCGATCATAGAAATACCCGTCCCTGACCGTAATCGGATCCATGACCGCGACACTGACCCGGAAGTTTTCCTTCACCATCGGCACTTCCGTCTTTTCCTGCATCGCAGCCATCAGGGAATTGACATCACTGTAGAACTGCCAGCCGTGGTTCTCACAGTCCTCTTCCGTAAACCGGTACATCTGTTCCATCTTGTACTGGAAGCCGGCCGTACCGATCTTGTCGTTGGACCAGACCCGCTCGTAGGACATGAAGGAGTCGGGGGTCTCGCGCTCGATCGTGATCCAGGCATTCTGCATATCCTTGCCATATGCTTCATCCATGGATTCCGGATTATAGACATAGTTTTCCAGTGCACTGTATGCCAGGTAGCTGGCCTGGGAACGGACATCATCCGTCTCGTAGTAGGACGCGGCGTTGAACCCGCCCAGTCCGGCCAGATACAATAGACCGGCAGCACTTCCGGTGATGATGGCCCCGGTCACGCACAGCACCAGAACCCCCAGTATTTTCGCCCACAGTTTTTCCCGGATTGTCTCTTTATTTTTCATTGTCGGCCTCCACTTTATAGCCCTGGCCCCATACGACCTTGATATATCTGGGTTCGGACGGATTGATTTCGATTTTTTCACGCAGGTGGCGGATATGCACTGCCACCGTGCCTTCACTGCCGAGCGGGGTGTCCTTCCACACCCGGCGGTAGATTTCTTCGGAGGAGAAGACCTGGCCCGGCTGTTCCATGAGCAGCTTCAGGATGCCGAATTCCATCGGGGTCAGGCTGATCGGCACATCGTCCACGGTGACGCTCTTGGCGGCGTCATCCAGCACAATCCCGCCGATCACCAGCTTTCCCTGGGTAACGGGCTGTCCGCCCAGGCGCATGTACCGGCGCAGCTGCGAGCGCACCCTGGCCACCACCTCGGCCGGATTGAACGGCTTGGTGATGTAGTCATCCGCGCCGATGTTCAGACCCATGATCTTGTCCGTATCCTCACTCTTGGCAGTCAGCAGAATCACCGGAATATTCGAGATCTCCCGCAGCAGACTG
The DNA here is from genome assembly GCA_017543005.1 of Solobacterium sp. GTDB lineage: Bacteria > Bacillota_I > Bacilli_A > Erysipelotrichales > Erysipelotrichaceae > Bulleidia. The sequence goes on from JAFWEA010000036.1 coordinate 1,471, forward strand.
GTCGCCTGTATGCCGTCCATTCCGGGCATCATGATGTCCATCAGCACCAGGTCCACCGGCCGGTTCTTCACGATCTCCAGCGCTTCCAGACC
>JAFWEA010000355.1 GCA_017543005.1 Solobacterium sp.
AGCGAGGACCGTTTGTGAAAACTTCCTCGCCCGTAACTTCACCGCTTCACGTCCCCTGGAAAAGCTCGTGACGGATGTCAGTTACATAAACAGTCAGGAAGGCCGCTTATATCTTTCCGTGATCAAGGACCTTTATGACAATTCCATTATAGCCTATCAGATCTCACGGTTTAATGATCTGAAGCTGGTTATGGATACTGTCGCACAAGTGATTGACGAGAATTGGGACAGCACAGGATTCTGTGTTCTTCACTCCGATCAAGGGTTTCAATATACAAATTCAATGTATATCCGTTACCTTGATGAACATGGTGTGACAGTTTCTCATTCACGCAAGGCGAATTGTTATGACAATGCGTGCTGCGAGAACTTTTTCGGTCATCTCAAGAGTGAATGCCTTGAGTTGCATGATCTGCCAAAGACCAATGAGGATCTGATTCGTAAAGTTACTGAATACATCACTTTCTACAATTCCGCCAGACCCCAGAGAAAACTAAAAGGTATGACTCCTATTCAATTCAGGCAGTCATACCTTTCCCGGTCTTTTTTATGACTGTCCCATTTTTGTGGGGCAGTTCAAATATACCGGTCTTTTTTAGTGGGCAGCGGCCAGCACATGGCTGACACTGCTTTCCAGCCGCGGCGCCAGGATGGCCACCACAACCATCTTCAGCACATCACCCGGCAAGAACGGGATCACGCAGGCAGCCATGGAAGCAGCCAGGGTCATGCCTGTGCTCTTCATGAACCAGGCTGTCCCCAGGGCATACAGCACGACGGTGCCCAGCACCATACCGGCTGCCAGGGCCGCCACATTCGGCTTTTCCCCGCTGTACCGGCGGTAAACCAGGCCGGTGATCCAGGCCAGCGGCAGGTAGCCGATGATATAGCCGCCCGTCATGCCGAAGACAATCGCGGCGCCGGAGCTGTAGTTCGCAAAGACCGGCAGACCGATCATGCCGATCAGGATATAGATCAGGGTGGCCAGCGTACCAAGCTTCTCCTTCAGCAGGGCGCCTGCCAGCATCACGGCAAGGGTTGCCAGGGATACCGGCACCCCGCCGGCCAGCGGAATGGCAATCGGGGCCAGCACACTGATCAGGGCAGCCATCATGGCCGTCAGGGCCATCTGTTTTACGTTTAAATGCATGTTGTGTTCTCCTTTTGTAAACCTATTTGAATCTGTTCGGTTTACGAACAACAGGATACACCTTTCAGACAGACTCGTAAAGAGCGAAAAGACCATCCGGTGAACGGATGGTCTTCTGTTCTGTATTCCTGCGCTGCGTCAGAGCAGGCTGCCCAGGGTTGACAGCATCAGTGAACCCAGCAGCAGGATGATCGCCCCGCCCAGCCGGGAGGAAATCTGCGCAAACGGCATGAGTTCCATACGATCCGCAGCCGACAGGACCGCCACGTCGCCGGTCCCGCCCATATTCGACATGCACAGGCCTGCCGTAATACCTGCCTCGACCGGATAGAACCCGACCAGCCGGCCGACCAGGGCCGCTCCGAAGAACGCGCCCAGAACCGTAACCCCGCACAGCACCAGATATGTCAGCGAGAAGCTTTCCACAACCTGGCCGATGTCCAGATAGCACAGACCGATACCCATCAGCAGGACATTGGTCAGATTCTTCATGACAAACTGGAACCACTGATAGCAGGCGATTTCAATCCATTCCGGCATGATGTTGGCAATCTTGAATGCCGCTACGGTAATAATCATGAACGCATAGGCGTGCACCGTCACCTTCGGCACCAGCATGGTCCAGACGTTGCTGCAGATATAGCCCCAGGCAAAGAACGTACCGGAAACCAGCAGGCCGATGCCGAGGTTGGTCAGGGAAATCTGATTCCGCCGGTTCTGTGTTTCCGGACTGACTTCCAGTTCCTTCGGGTCGACGGTGGAACTCTGCATCAGCTGGCCCTGCCCGTTCCAGAATTTGCCCCGGAGCAGCTTGACCATCAGGCCGCCCATGACGATCGAGATGGCATTGCCGATGGCAACTGCCGGGGTCATGATGCTCAATGCCTCCGCCGCGGTCATTGTGCCGGCCGCGTCAAAGATCTTGGAAAGCGGTGAAGCACCCGCGCCCATGCCGCCGCCCATGATCGGCAGGGCAATCAGCAGGATCGCCTTGACGGTGCCGTAGCCCATCACGGTCGCGAAAATGCCGCACAGCGCAAAGGCACAGATCAGGCCGCCGAAGATGGCCGGGAAGTACCGGGCTGCCGCCTTGACCAGCAGCTTGCGGTTCATGCCGAGGATCGAGCCGGTAATCAGGGCCGCAATATACCAGTCCAGGAAGGCCCCGGTCGGCTTGAAGAAGGAATTGATGCTGCCGACAAGGTCAAACGGCTTCCACAGCTGCATGTACGAGGCCACGACATTGCCGTCCGCATCCTTGATGATTTCCGGCAGCAGGTGCCAGTAATGCAGCAGGGCTACACCGAACAGGACCACAATGGCCCCGCCGCCGAAATAACTGCGGATAATCGGTGTTTTATTGCCGATCAGATCCAGCAGGGACCCGATCACAATCATAAAGATGAAGCATCCTGTCATGCCCGGCGGCAGTACACCGAGATACGTTGCCAGCAGGACAATCGCCGCAATAAAAAGAAAGATCGGAATCGGAAGATGGAACAGAGTCAGTTCGCTGTGTTTGCTCATATAAACCCCCTTGAAACCCTCATTATCGATGAGCATGTTTTCAGTGACGATAAAACACGGCAGTAATACGCTGTGCTTTCCTGTTGATCATTGTTTAGAAAAACCATGTCCAGATAAATTATACCAAGATGTCTGACAATTATTAATATTATGGCCTTGTCATAATGTATTACATTTTATACCGGCCGGATAACCGTTAAGAACATACGGCACATCATATTTTGAAAAATTTCTAAATAATGTCTTGCAGTTCCCTGCCGGTATGCTATCTTGTATTTAGAGGAAATTCTAAATATGAACAGAAAACAGTTTTGGCTTTATATGATCCTGGTCTTCGGACTGACCTGGACGCTCTGGATTATCATCCTGCCGCTGCTGCCCATGCCGCTGAATGC
>JAFWEA010000356.1 GCA_017543005.1 Solobacterium sp.
GGAATTCTCATGGAAACACCGTCTTCCGGCATTTCAAAGACTCCTGCTTCGTTCTTCCTGAAACCCTGGGCTGCCATGGCCTGCATGACCCATTCTTCATTATCGGCTGTCTTCCGGTTAGCCGGATCTGTACTCTGAAACAGACCGTAGTCCCCCTGTGTGTAAAACAGGCGTTTCTTATCGAAGCCGGCTTTCTGAAAACAGTGGTCCACATTTGTGGTAATCACAAAATAATCCCTGTCTTTTACCAGTGACAGCAGATCCTCATATACAGGTTTCGGTATATCCGTGTACCGGTTCACATAGATATTCCTGGCCCAGAAAGCCCATCTGGTCTCTGCGTCCGGGTAAGGATAAAACCCGCCGGAATACATATCCCGGATGCCGAACTGTTCCGCAAAGTCGGAGAAATATCTGTGGAACCGTTCCCCGCTGTAGATATAACCGGCCGCAGTGGAAAGACCTGCGCCGGCCCCGATCACAATGGCCTCAGCCGAATCGATTTCCTTTCTCAGGCGGATGATTGCTTCCTCACGGGAAAGATTTCCCCCGGTAAGTCCGGAACGGAATCTGTGTATTCCCCGCAGACCCCGTTCGATCGTTTCCCGGTAGCCGTCAGGCTGTCTGTAATAATCTCTGCTCATAGTATTCTTTATCCTCATCCCGGAAAACATTGAAGACCACTCGTTCAACGGTACCCGGATGTTCTTTCAGCCAGTCCGTTACAGTTTCAACGGCAATTTCCGATGCCCGCTGACCCGGGAACCGGAATACACCGGTGGAAAGACAGCAGAACACCACAGTTTTCAGATTGTTCTCCAGGCACAGATCAAGGACATTCCTATAGCACAGGGCCAGCTCATCTTCCTCTTTTTCCGTCAGCTTTTCAAAGACCATCGGACCCACAACATGGATTATCTTTTTGGCCGGCAGGTTGTACCCGTCAGTGAGCATCGGCACGCCGGTCGGCTGTTCGTATTCCATCCCGTGTTCGGCCCGGAGCTCCCGCATCTGCCGGGCGCACTCAGCCCGCAGCTGCACACCGGCAAGCGTATGAATCTGATTATCAATGCATGAATGCATCGGGATGAAGCAGCCGAGCATCTGTGCATTTGCCGCATTCACAATGGCATCGGCAGCCAGTCTTGTAATATCTCCCTGCCAGATGGAGATCCGGTCGCCGCAGGGATGTGTACTGCCGCATTCCCTGATTGTCGGTATATCGGCAAGCTGCACGACCCCGTTCTCCCGGATCCTTTCCTGCAGGTACTCATCCTGAGCTGTCAGTACGGACGGCGGCAGAACCTTCGGCATGCGGATGTTCATCAAAGATCTGAGTATCTGTCTTTTTCCTTCCGGATCCGCCGGAATGGGAACATCCCGGTACTGCGCGTTTTCTTCCCTGAAGTTTTCAACGAGATAGTTCAGGCGTTCATCTTGATTCATGATTTATTCTCCTCCCACTGGCAATCAATAATCATTCTGTTTCGGCAATCACCCGGCAGGGCAGACCGCTCTGCCCGGCAAACCGCACCGGAAAGGTCCGTACAAGGAATGGCCGGTCTTGCGGCAGCTGCTCCAGGTGACACATATTTTCCACAATAAACATATCATGATCGGCACAATACTGATCCGCCGGTGTGTGTTCTCTGCCGCGGCGCACCCCGGGCGCATCGATGCCGATGATCGATACCTGCCGGCGGATCAATGCTTCGATCAGATCCATGGACAGCTGCGGGTGATTGTGCCGGTACTGTTCCGTTCCGTAACCAATTGCGATATGCCCGGTATGAAACAGCATGAACATGTCTGCTTTTACCCGTGACAGATCCACGTCGGAAAGTCCGATCTCTTCCCGCCCGCGCACATCAAAGACTATGCCCGGTCGGACCGTATAAGCAAGCGGAAATTCCTTGTCCATGACATCAAAATGTGTCCCGAGATGCCCCATGAATGCCTTCGGTTCCTGCCCCTGCACGCTCCGGATCATCTCCGGTGTCACTTCCAGGGTGAGATCAATGAGCATGATGCACCTCCGTATCAAAGGTCAGGACGGTTTCGTCCGTCCCGTATCTGTGGCGGACCGGATGATACGGTTTGGTCACGGCATTCCAGAACTTCACTGCCCCGGTGTTCTTCCGGCTGTATTTCAGTTCCCA
>JAFWEA010000357.1 GCA_017543005.1 Solobacterium sp.
CTGGCCACGATGCTGGAGGCGGCTGAGAGCTCCCGGATTTCCCCGCCATGCATGCGGATCCAGACGGCATTCTCGCGTTTGCCGCTGTAGGGCTCGTACGGCCGCTGCCGCACGGCCTGGTGGGCCAGGTAATACTTCGGGTCATAGCCGTGCTTCTTCAGCTTCTCTGTGATCTTTTCGATATTCTCGGGCGTGCTTTCGGCATAGTCGAACAGCCGCCGGTCCCGCAGCCTTGACGCCAGGTCCGCGGTCACCGGATCACTGCACCGGCTCAGCAGCTGGAACCCGTAGCTGCACGTATACTCATCCAGGACAAAGTACTCGTCCAATGTCAGCTTCCTGCGTGCCGCCAGCGGTTCAAATTCGGGAATCGTGTGCGGGAACTGTCCTGCCTCCGCCAGATCCCGCAGCCGCACAAACAGCTGGGCAATCAGGCTTTCGTAACTGCGGGCAATCGGGTGATAGTATACCTGCCAGTACATGTGGTAGCGGGCCATAATGTAGTATTCCACGGCATAGACACCGCTTTCCTTGACCACCAGCCGCCCGTCACTGACCCGCAGCGTCCTGAGCAGCCGTTCCAGATCAAACACGCCGTACTTCGTGCCGGTAAAATAGGCATCGCGCAGCAGGTAGTCCATCCGGTCGGCATCCAGCTGGGCACTGACCAGCTGCGGCAGGATCGGGTTGGCGCTGCGGTGGCGGATCACGTCTGCCACTTCCCTGGAAAGACCCGGGGCGCAGGCTTCCATATATCCGCGCAGTTCCGGATCCTGTTCGATGATCTCACAGGTATATTCCTCATGGGAAACCGGGGTGACGGCTTCAAAGGCATGCGAATACGGGCCGTGGCCGATATCATGCATCAGCCCCGCCAGCATGACCGTGACCTTCTCCCGCTCGCTCAGGCTGTCGGCCAGGTCCTGCACTTCCGTCACCATCCGCCGGACGATTTCATAGACACCGAGGGAATGCTGGAAGCGGGAGTGATCAGCCGCATGGTAGACCATGTGTGCCCCGCCCAGCTGGCGGATCCGCCGCAGCCGCTGCATCCACTTCGCGTTGATGCACTGCCAGATCACTTCGTATTCGACATGGATATATCCGTGCACCGGGTCCCGGAGCACCTTGACTTCATCGGTTCTTCTGAACATTCTCTTCCTCCAGCAGGACCACTGCCTGACACAGCACGCCTTCACCATGGCCGACAAAGCCCATCTTCTCGCCGCGGGTGGCCTTGACGCTGACCTGCGAAACATCACACTGCAGATCGGCCGCGATATTGGCCCGCATCGTTTCGATGTGCGGGGCCATCTTCGGCTTTTCGATCAGGATCAGGCTGTCGACATTGCCGATGACATAGCCGCGCTCCCGCATCATCTGCACGACGGCCCGCAGGATGACCCGGGAATCCGCCCCTTTCCATTTCGGGTCGGTATCCGGGAACCAATGGCCAAGATCCCCCAGGGCCAATGCCCCGAGTATCGCCTCCGCCACCGCGTGCAGCAGGCAGTCCGCATCACTGTGGCCGGCCAGCCCCAGTTCATAAGGTATATGTACACCGCCGAGAATCAATTCTCTTCCCGGGACAAGCTGATGAATATCCGTTGATTGTCCGATCCGCATAGTCTGTTCTTCTTTCTGTATCTTTATGTTAACAGAAAAAACCGCGCCTTACAGGGCGGCTTTCTGTTCTTCCTGACGCAGCCAGCCGGACAGGAAGTAATAACCCGAGGTAATCACAAAGCAGAGAATCCAGGTCAGTGAGAAGCACCAGCCGATGATCGAGATATCGTGGCTGTACCGTACGGCAACCGCCAGATACACCTGCCGCATGACCACCATGCCGGCAATGGAGGAAATCATCTGCACAAAACTGCGGCCCGAGGCCCGCAGCGCGCCCGAGTAGATATGGTGCACGGCCAGGAAGATATAGAACGGTGCCATGATCCGCAGGATGATCGATCCGGCCCGGATCACTTCCGCCTCATCGGTAAACAGGCTGATCAGCGTCCCGGCATTCATGTATTCAAAGATCCCGACTACAATGACAATGGAACAGGACAGCACCAGCCCGGCCC
>JAFWEA010000037.1 GCA_017543005.1 Solobacterium sp.
GCGGTTGTCTTCCCGCTGTCCATTCCGCTGATCTTCGGCAAGAAGGATTACCGCTCCATTATGGGCCCCTATGCCTCCCTGATCTCGATGGGCGGCGTCTTCGGTCCGGTCATCTTCGGCCGGGTCTACGATATGACCGGTTCCTACAACCCGGCGTATATCTTCAATCTCATCGCGGTCGGCGCCGTCATCCTGATCATGTTCAGACTGCTGCCGAACCGGAACGATCAGTTCTCCTGATCACAAATCAGCTTCAAGGGATCCCCGGATCCCTTTTTTCTTTGCCTCATACAAGAAAAGACCGCCCGCAGGCGGTCTCTGTTCTGTGTTTTACTGCTCGATACCGAGGTAGATATATCCGGTCTTTTCGATTGCCTCTTTGATCTTTTCCGGATCAAGCGGGGCTTCGCTTTCGATGACGGTTTCTTTCTTCTTCCGGTTGGACTTCACTTTCTTCACGTTGAAGCTGTGCCGGATTGCGTCATTGATATGTGCCTCGCACATGGAGCACATCATGCCGTCTACCTTGACGATTGTCTTTACCATGTCAGGCTCCTTTCCGTTCAGCCAGCTGCTGTCTGCGGATCGTTTCGATCCCTTCCGCAAGATTGGAGCATGCGGAACAGCCGGAACACTTTCCGCCGCAGCTTGAGCAACCTTTCTTATGATCATTCCACAGACTGCGGATACATCCGTAAAGCAGCGCGATGATGAGCAGAATGATCACAATATTGATCAGATTACTCTGCAGCCAGGTCATCACACACCTCCTTTAAAACTTACTTGACCTTGACGGTCTGAGTCAGCATTTCAGATTCCTTATACGGCTTGAACAGCATGTAGCAGATGAAGCAGATCACTGCCGCTGCTGCTGCCAGGCCAAGCGGGTGCACTTCGCCGTTGATGGCCGAACCGATCTGATAGATGCACAGGGCAACCGCATAGGCGAACACGCACATGTAGCCGATGGCGATGGCTGTCCACTTGCCGTTGTTCATTTCCCGCTTGATGGCACCCATTGCCGCGAAGCACGGAGCGCACAGCAGGTTGAAGACCATGAAGGCATAACCGGCGACGGCAGAACCGTTGAAGAATACATTCAGGACACCGGCGATGTTTTCGCCCTCTTCCAGCAGATCCGGCAGATCTTCCATGGAAATCAGTGTACCGATGGTGCCGACAACATCTTCCTTGGCGACCAGGCCCAGGATGGTTGCGACGGTTGCCTGCCATGTACCGAAGCCCAGCGGCGCGAAGATCCAGGCGACTGCAGTACCGATATTCTCGAGGATACTTGCGCCTTCACCCTCTTCACCAAGGTAGTGGAAGCCGCCTTCGAAGGACAGGGAGTTGAGAACCCAGATAACGACACTGGACAGGACGATGACTGTACCGGCGCGCTTGATGAAGCTCCAGCCGCGCTCCCATGTGCCTCTGAGGACATTGGTCACAGACGGGACATGGTAAGCCGGCAGTTCCATGACGAACGGGGCAGGATCACCGGCAAACAGCTTTGTCTTCTTCAGCATGATACCGGAGATGATGATCGCAGCCACACCGATGAAGTATGCACTTGCGGATACCCACCAGGCATTGTCGAAGATCGCACCGGCGATCAGGCCGATGATCGGCAGCTTGGCACCGCACGGAATGAAGCAGGTTGTCATGATCGTCATACGGCGGTCACGTTCGTTTTCAATTGTTCTGGTTGACATGACAGCCGGTACGCCGCAGCCCGAGCCGATCAGCATCGGGATGAAGGACTTGCCGGACAGACCGAATCTTCTGAACAGACGGTCCATGATGAAGGCAACACGGGCCATATAGCCGATATCTTCCAGAATGCACAGCATCAGGAACAGCACGAGCATCTGCGGGACAAAGCCGAGAACCGCGCTGACACCGCCGACGATACCGTCAGCGACCAGGCTGTTCAGCCATTCGGCTGCACCGATCTTTTCCATCAGCGATGCGGCCAGGCCTGTCAGCCAGCCGCCGAAGTCATCGTTTGCCCAGTCGGTCAGGAAGGTACCGAACGGACCCATGGCCAGCCAATAGACGAAGGTCATGATGGCGGCGAAGATCGGCAGACCGAGAATCCGGTTGGTGACAATCCGGTCAATGCTGTCAGATGTGCTCAGCTTGCCTTCGGACTTCTTCTTGTAGATGCCCTTCAGCAGGTTGCCGATGTAGATATATCTTTCGTTGGTGATGATTGCTTCAGCATCATCATCCATTTCCTTTTCAACTGCTTCGATATCCTTGTTGATATGAGCGACGGTTTCCGGACTCAGCTTCAGGCTCTCCATGACCTTCGCGTCACGCTCGAAGATCTTGATGGCATACCAGCGCTGCTGTTCTTCCGGCATGCTGTGGACACAGGCTTCCTCGATGTGGGCCAGGGCATGTTCCACGGAACCGCCGAAGGTGTGCATCGGGATGGTCTTGCCGTTCTTTGCGGCTTCAACTGCCGCGTTGGCAGC
>JAFWEA010000358.1 GCA_017543005.1 Solobacterium sp.
CATGCGCAGTTCCATCAGTTCCCGGACATCCTGGGAACTCAGCCGGACGACTTCATAGCCATACCGCGGCATGCTGCGGAGAACCCGCTCATTGCACAGGGTCAGCAGCGCTTCCCGCACCGGTGACTTGCTGCAGCCGAAGCGCTCCACCAGTGCCTTCTCGTTCAGAATATCCCCAGGTTTCAGCCGCAGTTCAAAAATGTCTTCAAGAATTGCGTTATAGACATATTGTTTCAGATTTTTATTGTCTGTCATGAACGCCCTCCCCTTATGTTTTACAGTACTCCTATATTTTCGAAAACAGTAATAATATTAAAGCCTATGTCATTATAAGGCAACCGTTATGCCTGAAAAGTGTTCACAATTTTAAATTCTGTAAATCATTCGGTCCGCAGCGCTGTCACCGGATCGCTCTTGGCAGCCTTGCGGGACGGGATCAGACCGCCGATCATGGTCAGCACCGTACTCAGCAGAACCAGCATGATGCCGCCCCTGACCGGGAGTCTTGCGACAATGTTGGCATCCGTGAAGTGCCGGATGATCATGTTGCCCGGGATGAGCAGCAGCAGGCTGGTGCCGATGCCGATCAGACCGGCCAGCAGACCGATAATAAATGTTTCCGCGTTGAAGACAGAGGAGATATTCCTCTTCGAGGCACCGATAGCCCGCAGGATACCGATTTCCTTCTTACGCTCCAGGACGCTGATATAGGTGATGACCCCGATCATGATCGAGGAGACCACCAGCGAGATGGCCACGAAGGCGATTAGCATCGCACTGATGGCGTTGATGATATCCGTAACCGAGGACATGAGCAGACCGACGGTGTCGGTATAGGTGATGACCTTGTCCTCGTCTTCCTTCTCCATCCGTTCATTATAGCCGTCAAGGATGCTGATGATGCTCTGCTTGGCTTCGAAATCCTTCGGATAGATGATGATGGAATACGGCTTGCGCTCATCCGCATAGCCCAGGAGCCGCAGGTTGCCGTCATAGGACGAGACCTTCCGCGACATCAGGGAGGCCATCAGTTCCGACAGTTCGGTTTCCGTCATGTTCATGGAGATCGCATTGGCGAACGCTTCCGGATGGATGCTGAACGCATCGTTCATGCCGTCGGCCATCTGGCTCATGGCCGTGGTCATGGCATTGGCGATCTTGTTGCCGATCTGGTTCATGACCGAGGACATCATATCCTGAATGGATCCGGACATGGATTCCGCCATGTCGGCGAACATGCTGCCCATGGCTGCCTGCAGCTGTTTCTGCAGTTCTTCCGTATCCACACTGGCTTCAATGCCGGCCATGAGGACTTTCTTTCCTTCTTCACTCTGCAGGTATTTCTGGAACGATTCCACGATCTTTTCCGGATTGGGTTTTTCCTCATGGGTATCCGCATAGCCCTGATAGCCCTGAGCGATGTCCGTGGCAATCTTCTGCACCTGTTCCGGTGTGATCTCCACATCCGCGGTAATCTCCGTAAAGGTGGCAACAGCCTGGTTAATGCCGGCCTGGCCCTGCTCACTCTGCAGATACAGCGGCAGATTGTTCTGGAAGTCCTGCGGATCCAGCCCGTTGGCAATCACAAATTCCGGATAGCCGGACATGACATCCGTTACGACCTGCTGTACCTGTTCCGGCGTGATATCCATGATCCCGCTCTCCTGAAGCAGCTCGGTCACGTCTCTGGTCAGCAGGGCGGTGCCTTCCGGGGTGGCCAGGTATTCCTGCACGGACTCCCCGAGTTTCGAGGTATCGGTTTCCGGATCATCGCCCCGGTATTCTTCATATCCGGCCACGACATCCTGGAACATCTTCATGAGATTCCGGGTGTTCACATCGACATTGATGTTGCCTAAAGCCCCGGCAATATCCACCTGGGAAAGATCCGGGTTCAGGGACGAGAAATCCATCCCGGACAGATCAATGTCGCTCATGTCCATATTGGTGAACAGCGAGGTATCGATCGTGAGCTTGCTGGCATCGAAGGAGAAAACCTTGGCCAGTTCCGCTTCATTGACGGTAAACAGCGTGCTGAGATCCATGGCCGGGTCATCCGACTGTTCGTTGAACGGCCGGCCGGTGAACACATCCACGCCCGTGTTGCCCAGCTGCAGCCGGGTGATTTCATGGTTCCGGGAAGAACTCATGACGTGTCTGGTCATTTCTTCCGGATACCAGATGCCCGGCATCAGCATGCTTGAATCGGCGTCTTCCTTCAGGGAGACAACGCCGGAAATCACCAGGTCCTCGCCGTTGGCCACCAGGTCATACATGAACTTCTTATCGTCTGTCTTGTCGGTCCAGACGTTGTACTGGGCATCATACTGATAACAGTCGGCGCTGTCGATGCGCTTGAAGCGGATGCCGACAAAGTCTTCGTATTTATACGAAGTCAGCGGGGTGGTCAGTTCCTCGACATTTTCCCCGGCCGAGAAGCTTTCCACCATCTTGTCCAGTTCCCGGCTGTCCTTCAGACCCATGGTATACAGCAGCAGGTCGGTGATCCGCCCGGTCTGGGAGATGACCAGAACACACTCATTGTCATTTTCGGGCCAGTGTCCGGCCTTGACCTCATAGGAATCCAGATAAAGGCTGGTATCCCTGGGCAGCGGATTGAAGACATCCGTGCTGAAATTGGAAGACATGAAGAAAGAAGTGGAACCGCCGAACCCCAGCGCCGCAAAGGACGTATCCGGGTTGACCTGCCGCACGCTGTCTCCTTCCATGCGGTAAATCAGCGGGGTGACATTGTACTTGTATTCAATGGTCTTGGCATAGTCATACACATGGCTCTCCGGCCCTTCAAAGTAATCCCTGAGGGATGCCAGGTCATTTGAGCTGACCCGGGAGAACATGTTCGCCACGACCCTTCGTTCCTTGACTTCGGCTGTCTTGTACTCTTCCGTTTCCTCCGGCATTTCGATGAAGGAGGAGAGGGAAATACTGCTGTTCTGAATCTCCAGCGGATATTCCAGCAGGGTGTTTTCTTCGATATCTTCGATATACCGGTTGACGCCTTCGGACAGTGACATGATCAGGGCAATACCGATGATGCCGATGGAACCGGCTGCGGCCACCAGGATGGTCCGGGCCAGCTTGGTGCGCAGGTTGTTGAAGCTCAGCGACAGCGCGGTCAGATAAGACATCGAGGAATGGCCCATGTTCTTGTGCACCGGCGGGGTGCTGTCCAGCTCGGCCAGGGCGACCGGGGCCGTATCGCTGATGATATGGCCGTCCCGCAGCTGCACGATGCGGGTGGCGTACTGTTCGGCCAGTTCCGGGTTGTGCGTGACCATGACAACCAGGCGGTCATTGGCGACTTCCTTGAGCAGTTCCATGACCTGCACCGACGTGGCAGTATCCAGGGCGCCGGTCGGTTCGTCCGCCAGCAGGATATCCGGGTCATTGACCAGGGCCCGGGCAATGGCAACTCTCTGCATCTGGCCGCCGGACATCTGGTTCGGTTTCTTGTGCATCTGATCACCCAGACCGACCTTGCGGAGCGCTTCTGCTGCCCGCTGCCGGCGTTCACTGCCGGAGATGCCGCTGATGGTCAGCGCCAGTTCGACATTGGCCAGGACCGTCTGATGGGGAATCAGATTGTAACTCTGGAAGACAAAGCCGATCGTGTGGTTGCGGTAGCTGTCCCAGTCGCGGTCCTTGTAGCGTTTCGTGGAGATCCCGTTGATGATCAGGTCGCCGCTGTCATACCGGTCCAGACCGCCGATAATGTTCAAAAGCGTGGTCTTGCCCGAACCGCTGGGTCCGAGGATGGCCACAAATTCGTTATCCCGCAGAGCCAGGCTCACATGGTCCAAGGCTTTCTGGACCAGCGTGCCGGTTCTGTATTCTTTGCAAATGTCCTGAATCTGAAGCATTTCTTATTCTCCGATCATTTTCCGGATCAGCCGGATGAGTTCCTTCTTGTCCGCGGTTTCCAGATTGCGGAAGACATGGCGGATCACGCCGACATGACGGGTGTTGATGTCCGCGGTCTCACAGGTCCCCTTTTCTGTCAGGGTCAGCACCTGGACCCGGCGGTCATCCGGCAATGTGTTCTGTTCCACATAACCGTCTGCCACCAGGTGGTGAATCATTTCCGAAAGCGTGGAGGAACTGATCTGCAGATACTCTGCCAGTTCCTTCTGGCGCATGCCGGAAGGCTGTTCGCTCAGCACATCCAGGATCCGCTCCCGCTGAAAAGCCTTTGCCAGGGTGTTCTTTTCCTTCGCTGACTGCTTCCCGGCCGCCGCGCACGAAAACATCCGGCCTTCCCGCATATGTCTGCCGAGCCGGCGGATTTCATCATTCAGTTCAATATCGATATTCTTTTTCATACCGGCCGCATCCTCCTGTTTTCATGCGTACATGCTCCATCTTAATGCCGTTGATTCGCTCTGTCAATTCATTCGGAACCGAACGAATTCTTAATATTTCATCCCGTTTGTCAAAGCATGAAAAAAGTGCAGTTTCCGTATGGTTCTGCACTTTGTTTTCCGGTTATTGTTTCTCGCTGCTCAGACCGATCCGCTGCACGGATTCCAGCCGGATCAGCTTGTCCCTGCTCTGCTTCGGACTCTCGATGTGCACCAGCAGCCAGTCCTCATCAACGTCCAGGATGGTATTGGACCCGTGCCGGGTATTGCCGTAGTTTATGATATCCGCATCCTCGTGGTCCTCTTTCAGCTCGATCTTCACGTTCTGACCGATCAGGGAGCGGGCGGCCTGCCGCAGGGCTTTCCGGTCATCGTGGAAGGATGTGCCCTGCATCTTTGCCAATTCCCGTTCGAGGGTCACGACTCTGTTTTTCAGCCCGGATACCTGCAGATAGGCCATAAGCCCGAAGATCCCGAAGACAAATCCGATATACTCCATTACGCCGCCTCCTTTACAAATTCCACCGACAGTACAGAGGAAACCGGGATCAGCTTCTCGATCGTCCCGGTGCGCGTTTCGGCCGATACCCGCATCCAGCTGCCTTCAAACGCCTGAATCCGGCAGTTCTCATTCATCAGGTCAATATCTCCTTCATCCTCAAAAAAATTGAAGCGCACGGTCTTCCCGACCGCATCCTGCAGCAGCCGGCTGACAGCACCGGTCACAGCCGGTTCTTCCCCGGCAAAGTCGTCCTTCAGCAGATAATCACAGCTGACGTCCAGCAGGCCGGCAATGTCCGTGATCTTATCGATGTCCGGCAGAACCGTTCCGGCTTCCCAGCGGGATACGGTCTGTCTGGTCACACTGAGCCGGTCGGCAAATTCCGTCTGGGTCAGGCCGAGGTCTTTTCTTTTCTTCGCTATTTTCTTTCCGAGATCATTCATGGTACGGATTCCTTTCTTTACAGGCTCATTGTAGCGTCAGGTTTTTATGCCCGGCAAGAAATTCTCCTGTGCAGAATGTAACATGATAGTTTACATTTTGCGGCTCTGCCCCTGCTTCACAGAAAAAAGACACCCCGAAGGGTGTCCATATTCAGATATGCAGGACCTTTCCGTCCTTGCCCCAGACCGGCAGGGCGATCACGTTGATGACGATGTCCTCCGCCGGAAGGTTCAGGGCTGCTGTGAGACAGGCGTATGCCTTTTCGATCATC